>JANMUW010000307.1:0-25308 GCA_031392105.1 Acidobacteriota bacterium
TCGTCGTCACGATCGGGATCTCGTTACTTGCTGCAAATTCCAGGACCATCGCATCCCGCTTTCGCAATCCGTCGATCGATAGCCCGAGGCGACCGAGTTTGTCTCCTTTATACGGATCGGCACCTGCAAGATAAAAGATGATGTCCGGATCGTGCATCAAAAGGCGCGGCAACGCCTCGTTGATCATCTGCAGATATTCGTCATCTGAGGTTCCGTCGGCGAGTTCGATATCCAGTGTCGACTGCTTCTTGAACAGCGGATAGTTCTTTGCACCATGCATCGAGAAGGTAAAGACCTCGGGGGAATCGCGAAAGATAAATGCGGTTCCGTCACCCTGATGAACATCAAGATCGATGATGAGAAATCTCTTAGCCAAACCATCCCGCTGGAGAACCCGAATAGCGACAGCGACGTCATTGAGAACGCAGTAACCTTCGCCCCGATCTGGATAGGCGTGATGGGTGCCGCCTGCGAGATTTGATGCGATCCCTGTTTCGATCGCAACACGCGTCGCATTGATCGTTCCCGAAATTGCATGAAACGATCGGCGGACCAGAGATTCCGACCACGGCAGGCCGAGCTTTCTGACCTCCTTTGGCGTCAGTGTTCCGGCTCGAAGACGCGTTATATAGTCATCAGTGTGGACGAGCAAAAGGTCATCGACGGACGCGGGTTCCGGCTCAACGATCTCGGTCGGGAAGAGCGAACCTTCAGCAAGCAGCCTGTCGCGAACAAGCTCGAACTTTCGGATCGGAAACACGTGCCCTTCGCCGATGTCAGCGTAGTAATACGGCGAGTAGAAGACTTTGTAACCGTGTGTGCTCATCGAAATTCTAGGCTATCATATTGCCAGCAGGGTTCCCTGCTTGGCCTTCAATGCTCAAATCAGTAAATATCGACGGGCGCACATTTGATCTCGACGGCTCCGGCCCGATCGATATTTCAATTCCGCTGGTGTTCAACGGTGATCAGCCGAACGCCTATGGAGTCGAACCGGCGACGTCCAAACCTTGCGCCTCAGGCGAACTGGTCGGGGATACCCGTCTCGGCGGAAGCTGCAACTTCGAGCAATACACTTTTATCCCGCACTGCAATGGAACGCACACGGAGTGCGTCGGACACATTACTAACAAAAGGATCTCGGTACTGAGTAGCTTGCAAGATGTATTTTTTCCGGCGACGCTGATCACCATCGAACCGTCATACGCTTCGGATACGGACGAAACTTATTCGATCGCTATCGACCCGGCCGATCGTTTGATTACGAGGAAAAAACTCAGGGCGGCGAACATCCTCCCAAATCGAGCTCTGATTATCCGCACACTTCCGAACGACGATCGTAAACGGGCTCGCCGGTATCTTGACCCTGTGCCCGCGTATTTCACGACAGAAGCGATGCAGCTCATTGCCGACTCCGGCTACGCTCACCTGCTTGTCGATCTACCGTCGATCGATCGATTGTTCGATGAAGGGCATCTTTCAAATCACCGTATCTTCTGGAGAGTGGAGCCGAAAAGTTTCGAGACAACGGCCGAGACACGCTGGGCAAGTACGATCACGGAACTGATCTATGTTCCTAATGGCATCGAAGATGGACAGTATTTGTTGAATCTCCAGATCGCGCCTTTCGCGGCGGATGCAAGTCCGAGCCGGCCGTTACTATTTCGGATCGTGAAGAACTGATGCAACGCGCACGCTCCGATCGGCGACCAAATCCTGATGCTTAAACTCTTATCAATTTCGATTCTCAACTTTACCTTTGTCGCCTTTGCATTCGGTCAGACTTATATCGTCGACATCAAGCGCGAATCCGCGCGGTCGGATAAATTAACCGGCGGACGAATTGAAAAGGCTTTGCTCGAAGCCGGCAATTCGAACATCAAGATCACGCTCAATGTGCCCGCTTTTCAGATGACCTTGTGGCAGGATGGGAAAGAGATCAGGTCCTACTCGGTCGGCGTGGGTATGCTCGAGTTTCCTATCGTCATTGGTGTCCGCGAGGCTTCCTCGATCGAGTGGAATCCGGTCTGGATCCCGCCTTCAAGCGATTGGATCGAAAAATCGAGCACTGTAAAACCCGGAGAAATTATTCTACCGACAGATCCGCGCAATCCTCTCGGAAAAGTGAAAATTCCACTTGGTTATGGTTATCTTCTTCATCAGGCCAAAGGACCCGGCGATATGGGAAGTCTCGTATCTCACGGCTGTGTCCGAGTCATGCAAGCTGATCTTTACGATCTAGCGGAAAAGATCGTCGCCGCGCGAGGGCTTGATGTGCCGTCGGCAAAGATCGTCGCTGCCAAGCGAAACAAGAGGACACTGATCGCTCCGCTCGCTCCCACTGTTCCCGTTGAGATCACGTATGACACGATCGTCGTCGAAGCGGGCAGATTGAATATCTATCCCGATGTGTACAACTACAAGCGAAATACGGTTGTGAATGTGAGAAAGGAATTGCAGACCAGCGGTGTGGACGATGATCGTCTGACCGATGCAGCGATTAAAAAGATGATCGCCGCGGCGATCGGAAGGAAAAAATTTGTTGTCGGGATCAGGGAGATCGAAGCTGGAACCGCTCTGACGAGCGGAAGATCGGTTGGTGTCGTAACAATCTCGCCACCTCGAGCGCGAGCCCGTTAGGCTTGCGACTTGAACGGAAAAGTCAAAAAAGCAGGACCGGTTTAGTGTCCTGCTTTCACTTTTCACTTTCCCACATATTCCCAATGCCAGGGTTCGTAGAAGTACGGATAAAAGCCGAAGCGGTGTGCGTTCTTAACTAACCACTTGTAGACGGGCGTCTGAACCTGGATCAACCGATTCGAATCGAGAGTCTTTACAGGTTCCCCACCGACATAAATATCTAGCGCGTGGCCGCTCGAATGCGGGCTGTTCTTCGCGAGTGCGGCCCGTCCCGCGTTTGGCTCTTTCTTTCGCAAAGCCTGTTGATACTCCGCCGAGCGATAGGCCGAAACGATTCGCAGGAATTTTTCTTCAGGTGCGAGCTCGCCATTCTTGGTTAGCCTGAGTTCACTCTTCAGATCTTTAGCGGCAGCGGCGATCATTTTTTTGTAAGCAGCAAACGTTTCCTGCTCGAGTTGGAGTAGATCCGGCGAGCGGGTCGCATCGAAAAATTCCGCGATCGGGGCGGATAATAGATTGTCGTTGGCCGACAGGCTAAACCTTCCCAGCCGGCGAGATTGCCAGTATGTTGTAAAGGTTTCGAGAGTTGCGGTATCGAGAACGCCTGTGCCCGGTAGCCCGGAACGTGCCTGCCATCTAGACAATTCGAGTGCAAAATCTGATGTGTCCGGACCGGCCTCGGTTCCGATAGTATTCGCGATCAGCGGTACATAAATATTCCAACCCGTTTGTGTCTTTCCGCCAAATGTCCATGACAGCGAATAGCGGAGTGCGGCGTTTTCAGAAGCAGCTTTATTGAATGCAACGCTCGAGCTTTCGACTTTCTTCACCGACGCTGTTTGCTTTACGTTTGGACCGGCGAGACGCTCACGCTGAGCATAAACGTCAAAATCGCCAATTAGAAGGAAGGCAGCAAGACAGCCAAAAAAACTTATAGTCAGGGACGGAAGTAAAATGCGGTTCTTCATAGGGTGAGCGAAAAGCTGTGATGCTATTCCCTCTGCAGTGGGTTCGCCGCGTTTATTTTACAGCATTTTCGAGGGCGGATTTCAGGTTGGTGAATTTAAATTTATAGCCTGCTTCGTGCAGGCGTTTTGGCTCAACACGTGTGCTGTCGATGAGCAACGCATCGCCCATTTCACCAAAGACCAGATTGACGGCAAACTCAGGTAGCGGGAGAAAGGTAGGGCGATAAAGAACCTCGCCAAGAGTTTTGGTGAACTCTTCATTTGTGACCGGATTCGGGCTCGCAACATTTATCGCACCGCGAAGATTCTCATTCTCGATTGCGTAATTAATGATGCCGACTACATCATCGAGCGAGATCCAGCTCATCCATTGTTTCCCACTGCCGACAACTCCGCCGACACCCAGCTTAAATGGCGTGAGCATTGTCGCGAGAGCTCCTCCATCTTTCGAGAGCACAATAGCGGTACGGAGCAGAACGGTCCGAATGCCTGAGTCTTCCGCACGACGCGATTCCGCTTCCCACTCTTTCGAAACCTCGGAAAGAAACGTGTCGCCAGCCCGGCTTGTTTCAGTAACGATCTCATCGCCGCGATCTCCGTAGAAACCCATCGCCGAGCCTGCGATCAGTACCTTAGGTGCTTGTTTCAGATCGGCGAGAGTATTTACGAGATTGTGTGTTCCATTTACACGGCTGTCTCTGATCGCCTTCTTCTTCTCGTCGGTCCAGCGAAGCCCTGCGATACCCTCTCCCGCCAGATGGACTACGGCGTCCAGTCCTTCCAAACGCGAAAGATCTTCATCTCGAAAACCGTCTTCGACACTCCATTGGATCTCGTTCGCATGCTTTGGCTCGCCGCGCCCGGCGAGCAGCATTTCGTATCCCTTGTCCGCGAAGGAACGCTGCAATGCTTTCCCTACTAAGCCACTGGCTCCTGTGATGAGTATCTTCATAAAAACGGACAGCAAACTTCAGTTTGCTCACGGACAGCAAACTTCAGTTTGCCGCTCTTAACCTATAAACAACGAACTTTAATCAAGGTAGACTCTGCAGCAAACTGAAGTTTGCTGTCCTTCACTTTCTCAATTCGTTCCGAACGAAACTCACCATCATATTGATCTCACGCTCGGTGAGCTGGCCGCGAAATGGTGTCATCCCGTTTCCGCCGTCCGCGATATGCCGGTAGATCTCGGCGTCGGTCTTGTATTTGAATTCGCCTTCTCGAAGATTTGGGATTCGCCTTCCGTCATCGAGGGTCTTGCCCTCGCCCTCCGGCCCGTGACAGATCGCGCAGTTTTGACGAAATAATGAAGCCTCGTACCCTTTGCTATCCGAGATCACGTACCGTTGTTGATTTCCGCCTGTGCATGTGACGGATATAGCGACAATACAAGATACGACGACGAATAGTGTGAAGCCTTTTATCGTTGCAACCAAACTTTTTCTTTCACTCACCGTTCACCGCTCAAGGCCGGATGCGCTTCTTCTCTCAGAGCACGCTTGAATATCTTTCCGGTACCACCGATCGGAAGGCTGTCGCGAAACTCGACGTATCTAGGATACTTGTTCGCCGCGAATTGCGTTTTGCACCAGTCGGTAAATTCTGTCTCATCCAACTTCTGGCCTTGCTTCAGCACGACGAACGCTTTTACTTCTTCGCCAAGACGCTCATCAGCGACGCCGATCACAGCGCATAAGGATACCGCCGGATGGGTCATGATCACTTCCTCGAGCTCGCGAGGATAGATGTTGTATCCTCCGCGGAGGATCATATCCTTCTTGCGATCGACGATCGAGAGATAGCCTTCTTCGTCCATGATTCCGATATCGCCGGTGTGGAACCATCCGTTTCGAAATGCTTCTGCGGTTGCATCGGGACGCTTGTAATAGCCCTTCATTACGTTGGTCCCGCGGATAACGACCTCGCCCCGAGTGCCGCGCTCGACCTCGTTGTCGTTCTCGTCAAAGCAACGGACGTCGACGCCGAATATAGCCTGTCCTACCGTTCCCGCCTTCGATGGTTTTTCGAAATGATTAAAGGTTGCCAGCGGCGATGTTTCGGAAAGTCCGTAACCTTCCATCACGCGGACGCCGAACTTCGCCTCGAATGCCTTCATAACTTCGACCGGCATCGGAGCACCTCCCGATGTACAAACATTCATGTGCTCAGCGACTCCGCTGATGTCGTAACCGGTCTCGTCAACATATTTCAGAATCGCCCAATACATCGTCGGCACACCGACCCAAAAATTTACCTTCTCGGCAACCATCGTGTCGAGCGTCAGTTTCGCGTCGAATCTCGGCAGCAGAACGATCCGGTTACCACCGTAGATGTTCGTGTTCATTTGCACGGTCTGGCCCGTTGTGTGAAACAGCGGCAGCGTGATCAGGACAGTCTTTTGCTCCCCGTCGGTGAAATCAAGCACCGGCAGGTGGATCAAGTAAGTCGTCGTGACATTCGAGTACAAATTGAGATGTGTGAGCTCCGCGCCCTTTGGCTGACCCGTCGTGCCAGACGTGTAAAGTATCGCGCACGTATCTGACGGTTGAGTCGGGCGGATATCGAACGTCGCCGGCCGGTCAATCGTAAGAGCAGCAAGCGTATGGTGCTCATGAAAAGGACTCGGCGTCAGATTCGTCTTCGCTGCTTCGTCAGACGAATCGATCGACAGCAAGCATGTCTTCGTTATCACCACAAGGTGCTCGCACGAATCGACTTCATCGAAGGCTTCCTTAACGCACTTCGCCAGCGGCAGTTCATCCGTGCCTTCGAAAACGAATACAGCTTTCGCATCGGAATCTTTCAGGTGGTATGCGACCTCGCGCGGCTTGAACAGGACGTTCAGGGGTACTACCGCAGCGCCCGCTTTCATGATCCCGTAATAGACGACCGGGAAGAAGGGTAGATTCGGGCAGCTCAGCGCAACCTTGTCGCCCCGCTCGATCCCCATCTCGACGAGCGCGTGAGCGACGCGATTCGACATCGCATCGAGTTGGCCATATGTCATCCGCACATCGCCCCAGACTATCGCTTCTTTCTGAGGGGCAAGTCGCGCGTGATGAGTCACCATCGACGCAAGATTGAGCGTAGTAGCGCTAAAGTCCATAACTTTCGGAGCGGTAGAAGCAGTGAATTTTAACTAAGATAGCACAGAGTAGTGGCGATGAGCTTTCGTACCTAATACTAAGTCTATGCGGTCCGCGAAATATGCTGGAAACTGACCTTTTCAGCCGATGTCACAGTGTCAGTTCCAAGGCGTTGGACAGAGTGCTCCCGGAACTCTTCGCGCTGCTCCGGAAAGTCGGTTCGAAAATGCCCGCCGCGCGACTCTTCGCGCCAGAGGGCGGCCTTCGCCACGAGCGACGCCAACGTTACAAAATTTCGCGACGATATGCTCAGATTCGACTTTGATATCTGATCGAACTCGGCGATCGCACGCAGCAGTGCCGCAGCGTCGCGCAAGATGCCGACACGTTCCCACATTACGCGCTTTACACGCTTGCGAACGGCCGTGGAGATTGCAGCTTGTGGATTGCGAATCGCGGAATTCTCCGGTTCTTGTCTTCCACTTTCCATTTTCCACTTTCCACTATCCGTTATAGCTGCCTCTCCAGCCCGAGCCCCGAAAACCAAACCTTCGAGCAGCGAATTAGAAGCGAGTCGATTTGCGCCGTGCACTCCGGTACACGAAACTTCGCCGGCGGCGTAAAGGCCGGGGACGGTTGTTCGGCCCCATAGGTCAGTACGAACACCGCCCATACAGTAGTGGGATGCGGGCGAGACCGGAAGCAGGTCTTTTGATATGTCCAGCCCGAATGCCTTGCATGTTTCGTAGATCTTCGGAAACCTGTCCCGTAGGAATTCCGCGTCGAGGGCCGTCATATCGAGAAAGACGTAACGCGAACCGGTCCGCCGCATTTCAGCAACGATCGAACGCGAGACGATATCACGCGGCGCGAGCTCGAGCCGCTCGTCATAGCGATCCATAAAGCGTTCGCCATCGGTGTTTCGCAGGACGCCTCCCTCGCCCCGCATCGCTTCGCTCAAAAGGAATCGCGGCGCGCCTTCAACACTCAGCGCCGTCGGGTGAAACTGGATAAACTCCATATCCGCCATCTCGGCACCGGCGAAGTATGCCATAGCCATTCCATCACCGGTCGCGACCGGTGGATTTGTCGTGTGGAGATATAACTGCCCGGCACCGCCCGTACAGAGGATGACGGCATTTGCGTAGACGTCGCGCGGAGCGCGGAGGATCGGATCAAGATAGCGAACTCCGATACAGCGATCATGATCAACTATCAGGCTTTCCGTGTTTGAGAAAGGAAGGAGATTGATGGAACTTTCGACGCCCGCTCGCGCGATCAGCGAGCGAACGATTTCTTTGCCGGTCGAATCGCCGTGAGCATGCAAAATGCGTCGACGCGAGTGCGCCGCTTCCCGCGTGAAAACCAGCTTGCCGCCTTCGCGGTCAAACTCGGTTCCCCAGTCAATGAGCTGCTTGATATACCTTGTACCTTCGGTGACAAGGGTCTCGACCGCCTGCACATCGCACAATCCCGCACCTGCAACAAGTGTATCTTCTTCGTGAAGCTCTGCGTCGTCATCGTCGGAGAGTACAACGGCGACTCCGCCCTGCGCGTATTCCGTGTTCGACTCGCTCGCCTTGTCCTTGGTCAGCACAGTGACGCGAGCGCCTGATTCGGATAGAGCGATAGACGCCCGAAGTCCCGCAACGCCGCTGCCGATAACGATGAAATCCGTGACCAATGACACTAGGAAAAATGTATCACAGGTCACGGATGTGTGAGTACGGTGCGGTGGATCCCGGCCGTCGCTCTGCCGTGATGATCGGAGGGCACTCGAACCCGATACTAGAACACGATCTCGAGAAAGAATAAAAAGCCCGTACTTTCGCACAGGCTTTTTCTGAATTGCTAAGCTAATTATGCTCCCGGGATCTTTAGCTCCTGGCCCGGATAGATCTTGTCCGGATCTTTCAGGATGTCCTGGTTCGCGTCAAAGATCTGCTGCCACGTCACTCCGTACTTCGCCCCGATCTTTGTCAGGTTGTCACCCGATTCGACCGTGTAAGTATGACCTCCGCCGCCACCTGCGGCCGCGCCTCCGACGCTAACATTTAGCATAAGATCACCGGCACGATAGTCGGGGTCGATTCGGTTGTACTCGTCCCAGAGAGCCTGCTTGGCTTCTTCGCTCGGGGCCGTTCCGTTGATGTGAAGAACGCCGTCGCCCTCGCTTAATTCGTAACTTGTGCCGTTCTGGTTCGCCAGCTCAAGAATCGTTTGATATTTTTCCTGTAAAGACATTTCTGTTCCTCCTTGCTATTTGCCCTTCTGGAGCTGGTTATTTAGTTTTCCGGCGCCGGATTCGTTCACGACCTTCACGCATTCCGCGAACTTGGCCTCCGGAACAGTTCCGCTCAAGGTCACAGTGCCGTCAGCGATCGCCACCGTGGCTCCGGTACAGCCTGCCTTTTTCAAGTTTTCCTCGACCTTTCCTTTCAGCATCGGATCAGCAGGAGCCGGCGCAGGAGTCGGCAATGGTTTAAGCGTTGTGCTGTCCGTCACGGACTTCACGCCATCAACGGTTTTTGCCGAAGCCGAAGCCTTATTTTTGACGGTGATATCCGCCACTTGGCCGGTCAGTGTTGCCACGCCATCCTTTACCGCGACCGAAACGCCTGAAACATTATCTGCCGCAAGCTTGGCGGCAACAGCCTTTTGGATGTCCGCGTCGCTTTTTCCGCACGCCGCCATGAATGCGACAACAGCCAAACAAATAACTGTTAGAAATTTGATTTTCATTTTCCCTCCCGAGAGCTATCTGGACTAGAACCAGCCGGCGAACGCCGGCGCAAAAGAACAAGGCCTACTTTAAAAAGTGATGAGCCCCAACAAATGAATTCGTACTGACATAGTGATTTATCCGGGAGATAATTTCAATACAAATCTTTTCGACCGAATCACGAAAAGATTTCTTCGGCGATCTGTCTGGCGATGTCGTACGAGTTAAATTCCGGTTTGATAATGAAGTGCCAATCAGCGAGCGCATAAAGCTTCTGACGTTCGTCGAATAGTGCTCGCGCCGCAACTTTGTTGCGGGCCAGCGGCCGATCCTTCTTCGACATTCGGATGTTCCGCCAACAATGCTGAAAGCTAGATTCAAGCCAGACGCTCGTCAGCCCCTGCTTTTTTAGAAGCTTTCTGTTCTATTCTTCCCTCCACGTGCCGCCCCCCAGCGAAAGGATCTGCGCATTGGTTTCCTTTAACACGAGTTTCAAATTCCTGGTCTCGACCTGTCGGTAAACAGGTAACCCGTTCTCATTGATTATGTCGTGGATCTTTCGGCCCTCGTGTTCCTCAATAAACGAATCGAGATCCACACGCTCACAATTGAGCAGGAGTGAAAGATGTCGGGCGACGCTGGATTTCCCTACGCCCATGAAACCCGTCAAAGCGACGCGAGTACCGTTGTTAGCGAACGACAACATCTTTAAGCGTTTCAAAAAAATGCGGAAATGACACGTCGGCACACTCGGCTCCGTCAATCTCAGTGTCACCTTCGGAGGCGAGCAGTCCTGCGATCGCAAATGCCATCGCGATACGGTGATCGCCAAATGAATCGACCCGTGCACCTTCCAATCTCGACTTGCTAACACGAAACCCGTCATCGAATTCTTCGACGTCTGCCTTCATCCGGCGAAGATTCTCGACGATCGCCGTGATCCGGTCAGTTTCTTTCACCCGAAGCTCTGCCGCATCACGCACTTCGATCCCGCTTTCCAACTGCGTTCCTAGAATCGCAAGAATGGGAAGCTCGTCGATCAAGTTCGCAATGACACTTCCTCGCAAGATCGGATCAGTGGCCGATGCCAATTCGCCTGTGACAAGAATATCCCCGACGGGTTCGTTATTCACTTCGCGTTCATTGGTCGTTTGTATCCCGGCTCCCAAATCCTGGAGGGTCTCCAATAGCCCTGCTCGGGTCGGGTTCAAACCGACATGCCGCATCGATAGTTCCGAGCCTTTCAGGCACAGCGCCGCGACCATGAAGAAGGCGGCCGAAGAAATGTCAGAAGGAACGATCACGTCGGCGGACTTCAGGGCAGCGTCGCCGGTCACGGAGATCCTTTTGCTTTCGCCCGATTCCGTTTCCCGAACATCCACGCCGAACCAGCGCAGCATACGCTCAGTGTGATCGCGGGTCGGAATCGCTTCGATGACCGCGGTATCACCGTCCGAGTTCAATCCCGCGAGTAGAACGCACGATTTGATCTGGGCGGACGCGACCGGTAGATCGTATTCAATTCCCCGGAGAGGATTGAGCCCGTGAATCGTCAAAGGCGCTTTCCCGCCGTACGATTCGAGTCCCGAACCCATCAACCCCAATGGCTCGATCACTCGCTTCATCGGCCTTTGTCGCAGCGAATCATCTCCCGTCAGCACCGAATCGAAACTCTGTCCGGCCAGGACGCCAGCCAGTAGACGCATCGTCGTTCCGCTGTTGCCGCAGTCGAGCGGTTTGTCAGGAGCAGTAAACCCCGATCTTCCGACTCCGTTCACCCAAACCGTCGTGCCTTCCCGCCGAATCTCCACGCCCAACCGCCTCAGACATTCCAACGTGGCCGCGCAATCGACACTCGTCGCAAAATTATCGATGCGTGTCTCACCTTCTGCCATCGAGGCAATGATCGCCGATCGGTGAGAAATAGATTTATCGCCCGGGAGCAGAATGCTTCCTTTTAAATACCTCGCGGGGCGGATATGCATATTCGAACATTCTAGACCTTACGCGGTGAGTTTGTCTTGACAGGAAGTGCGTAAGCCTTTAACTTACAAGGACAATACTGTGGCAGGGATACAGCAGATCAAATTGCCGAGCCGTATCGAGTCAGTCGATGAAGCGGCATTGAAGGCGGACGAGTTCGCAAAGGAGCAAGGCCTCGGAGACGAGTTCGTCTCGGCCATTGATCTCGCGATTCGCGAGTCTGTCGCGAACGCGGTAAAGCATGGCAACAAGTTCGCCGAGGAAAAAACCGTGGATCTGACCCTCGCACGGACGGATGAAGGATTTGAAATAACGGTACGCGATTACGGAGCAGGATTTAATATAGACGAGATCCCGGATCCGACGAATCCGGAAAATCTTCTCAAAGCAAGCGGTCGGGGAATCCTTTTTATGCGGTCCTTTATGGATGTCGTCGAATGGTCGAACCATGAGAGCGGCGGTCTGGTCGTCAAAATGATAAAGCGTCAATAACTATTGCCGTTACGTAGACTTTGAATTGTTGTTGTTCTAGAATCTGCTATCAAACCTATTAACTTAAAACGAGGAGAAAAAAATGTCGGATCTTACTATCACTGAACGTCAGGCTGGGGATGTCACCATTCTTGATCTGGACGGCAAGGTTACAATCGGCGAGGGCAGCGTTGCCCTACGAGGCGCCATCCGCCGACTTCTGGGCGAAGGCAAGAACAAGATCCTCTTAAACCTTGCCGGCGTCGGCTATATCGATTCGAGTGGTATTGGCGAACTTGTATCGAGCTTTACAGCCGTTAACAAAGAAGGCGGCACTCTCAAGCTTCTCAAGCTGACGCAGAAGATACAGGATCTGCTGGCAATCACTAAACTCCTCACAGTATTCGACGTATTCGACGACGAAGCCGAAGCCCTGAGCAGTTTTAGTTGATCAGCGGCTCTTGCTCAGAATCCGACGCCTTGCGTGAAAAATGCAGGGCGTCTTCTTTTGTACGGCGAGTTTTGTGCGAGCATCCTGATTTAGTTAAAATTCATCTCTTAGACAGGCAAAGTTCGTGGTTACAGTTAGAGATTCCCTTCGAGAGTTTCCTTGATTTCTTTCAGTAAATGCGATCTTTGCCCAAGTTCTTTACTTGGCAGACCTATCTAATGAAAAAAGCAGTAGTTTTCGCTTTCTTGTTACTCGCCCTTGCGGCAAGCATTTCCGCTCAGCAGGATGTTCCTGCTGGGTTCGATCTGTCGAATTACGGGGTCCGGATCGAGCCTGATAAGCGCCTGATAGTTGTCCTCGCGACTCTCGACGCGGCTCGAACAACTAACGAAGCCGGCGAAAGCGTTCCGGTGCTGAACACGAAACTTTCGCCCGAAGGAACAAAGTTTCGCGATCTTTTGAGGAGCGACCTGGCTGCTCTGAACGATGGGTTGCGCCAGCGAATTTCGACCTTTGTGATCCAGTACAAGAAGCGTAATCCGAATGCGACCGACGCAGAGATCGTCGCCCCGTTCATTTCAATGGCGTATGCCCTCGGCCCGGTTCCCGATCTCGCCGACCCGATCGTTACAACCGATCTTCCCGGCAATCTTCTCGACGTGCTCGACTTCGCTCCGCTTGTCCGCGACTTTTACCGCCGTTCAAGCATCAGCGGAAACCTGAATGACTACGTAAAGTCATATCAAAAAGCAGCAGACGGGAAATTGCGAAGTTCCTCGCGAGAGATGGTCAACGACCTTTTGAATTATCTTCACACGCGGCCCCAGTTGATCTTCGCCGAAAAGGTAAAGACGGAAACACGAAAGACGGGCAGCAAGACAACGACCTTGGTCAAGACCGAGACCCGGGAACGCGAGCGGCGATTCGTCATCGTTCCGGAGATGCTGGCACCGGCGGGCAACATCATCTATTTGAATATAAAGGACGAGTATTCGGTCGTCGCTCCGCCAGATACGGATGTTACGTTTTCAGACGTCAGGCGTGGTTTCCTTCAGTTCGTTATCGACCCGATCGTGCTCAACAACGCGAAGGATATCGTGACCATACGCGACAGCGTAAAAGCGATTCTGGAAGAGCGAAGAAAAATAGACCCAAAGATCTCACCGGATGTTTACCTGACGATAGCACGCTCGCTCGTCGCGGCGATCGATGCGAAGCAGACGGAAAACCTGAGGAAGAGCATGGCCCTCGAGCAGAGCCGCAGACGCGTGGATCAGGCGAAGACCGTAGACGAAAAGAGGGCGATCTCGAGGGAATTAGAAAAGTATACGGCCGGCCTTTCTGACGAGACGGCCCTTCAACTCTCGGAAGATTATGAGAAAGGCGCAGTGTTGGTTTTTTACTTCGCGGAGCAATTAACTGGCATCGAGGACTCAGGTTTCGACATTGCTTCGTCAATGCGTGAAATGATCCTGTCGTTCGACCCGGCAAAGGAAGCAGGCCGATACGCGTCATTCTCCGATGCCCGCAGCCGCGCTCTCGCGGCGCGCGAGGACAAGAAAAAGAATCCGACGCAAAACGTGATGGCGGTCAACCCGGTCACAACCCGACTTATCGATATCCAGAAGTTGATCGATGGAAAGAATTACAAACAGGCCGAATCAGAACTAAAGACCCTCCTTGCTCAGAATCCCGGCGAACCGCGGATCTACTACAGCCTCGGCCGTGCTGCGAGTTTCTCAGCCGAAACTCTTACCGAGAGCGAACAAAGGGCGAAGCTGCTTGAAGCTAAAGTCGCGTACGAGAACGTCGTCCGCATGTCCCAAAAAGAAAAGGTCGACCCCGCACTGTTGTCCTTATCATACGTCGCTCTCGCTAAGATTTACGAGTTTTACGATGACAACACGTACGCGATGGGCGTTTACGATGCAGCGATCAAGCTCGGTAACGTATCCGGCGGAGCCTACAACGAAGCGTTGACTGCGAAGCAGCGGTTGATGAAAGATCAGTAGCCAGAAAGTTGAATTGCGAGTGGTGAATTATGAATGACCGGTGACGCTTGCTCACTTTCTTCATTCACCACTCATCATTCCTCTGTGCTAACCTCATTTCAATGTCCGACCCGAATTTCCGCAGCGGCTACGTCGCACTCATCGGCCGTCCTAACGCAGGTAAATCCACGCTCCTAAACTACCTCGTTGGTGAAAAGATCGCTGCCGTTTCCAACAAGCCGCAAACCACGCGTCATAAAATTCAAGGGATCGTCACAAACGAAAATGGACAGATCGTTTTCGTCGATACACCGGGCGTACACAAACCCGGTTATCTTCTGAATCGGCGCATGATGGCCGCTGTTCACGACGCGATCCTGTCGGTGGACGTTGTGGTTCTGCTTCGCGACGCAAGCGTCTCAACGGGAAACGGCGATCGATTCGTCCTCGATCTAGTAAAGGAATCGGGTAAGCCTTCGATCCTCGTCCTGAACAAGATCGATAAGGTAAAAGAAAAACATCTCTTGCTGCCGCTGATCGAATACTATTCGAAAGAGCACGAGTTTGCCGAGATCGTCCCTATCTCCGCCTTGAAAGGTGACGCGATCGATAACCTTCTCACGCAGATCGCGAAGCACCTGCCCGAAGGTGAACCGATCTTCGCCGAAGACGAGCTTACTGATCAGCCGATGCGCAACATCGTCGCTGAGATGGTCCGCGAGAAGATTCTCGCTTCGACGGGCGAAGAGATCCCCTACGTAACGGCAGTTGTCACCGAGCGCTGGGACGACACCGATCCTCAAAAACCGAAGATATTTTGCGCCATTTATGTCGAACGTGATTCGCAAAAAGGAATCATCATCGGAAAAGGCGGAGCAAAGCTCAAGAAGATCGGCACGGAGGCCCGGGCCGATATCGAGAAACTTCTTGGCATCCACGTTTATCTTCAGCTCTTCGTCAAAGTCGTTTCGGATTGGAGAAACCAGGCGAGGGATCTCGATGATATTGGGGTTAGGGAGTAGCATCAACCCGTGCGTTGCCTGTATGCCGTGTTCTTGTTTGTTTGAAGGGTCGGCATCTTTGGTGTGATTTTGTGTGAGTTACCGGTTCCAGTTCGTTGGAGAATATCTGGAACCACTAATTCACACGAAACAGAAGGCTTCAAAAACCTGGTGAGTTCGTGTTCTCGACGGTTCATAATCGCAGAAAGCACAGAACACACGGTAAAGAATCCACGATGATCAACAGCTTGGCGAAAAACCCGGATACCGAGCGCTGGTATTCGATCTCGGTCACGGTCGCGCCCGAATCAGCGGAAGCGATCGAGTACGCGTTCAACTCGCTCGAAGCTCTCGGCACAGAGATCAATCACCTCCGAAAAAAGAATTCCGAGACTGTTAAGGTCGTCGGCTATTTCAACGATCTCCCAGACGACGAACGATTTCAGGATGAGCTGCATTACGCCCTGAGCGCCTACGGCTTCAGCGACGAAGCGGCGACGCTAGTCGAGAGAAACGAGATCGAGAACACCGATTGGCTTGCGGAATGGAAAAAGCATTGGAAGCCGTCGAACGTCGGAGCTTTCGTGATCGCTCCGCCATGGAGCGACGTCGATGGCACCGACAAGATGCTGATCCGCATCGAGCCGAACATGGCCTTCGGTACCGGGACGCATGAAACCACTCAGTTATGTCTTAAGGCCATCGAGAAGTATTACGTGCCCGGGGACAGTTTTCTCGACGTAGGAACCGGGACCGGGATCCTCGCCATTGCGGCTGCGAAGCTCAATCTCAGATCTGAGATTTCAGATTCGGATCTCAAATTTCAAATTTCAAATTTGAAATTGTTTGCTTTCGACACCGACGTTGATTCCATCACGATCGCCAGGGAAAACGCCGAACTGAACGGTGTGGGCAAGCTAATCGATTTTGAAGACGGTTCGATCTCCGAGGAGACGCCTGCATTTGATTTCGTCTGTGCGAATCTCACACTCGATGTGATCGAGCCGCTGCTTCCGCTCTTACTGCGGAAGACATCCAAAATTTTAGTCATGTCGGGAATTCTGGTGGAGCAACGAACCGAGATTGTCCGGCTGCTTGCAGATTGTGGAGTTATCGATCCGGAAGTGAATGAGGCCGGCGAATGGATAAGCGTTATTGTGCTGTCTTGAATCGCGGGCTCGGATGGTGTCGCTCCTCCGGAGCTCGATCGATTATTCTTCGCATGCTACCAACAATTGGCTCCTAGCGGAGCCGGAGCCCAACGTACTTCATACTCGTCACTCGTCACTTTTCACTCTCTTTCTTCGGCGGTGTCGCGATCGGAATATCTCCATCGTCGGTGACGGTGATCAGCGGTGTTCGCGGTTTCGGCTTCGGCCTTGTTGCGGGCCGCAGGATAGGAGCGACTTTCGGCCCACTGATCGAGCTTGGCGATAGGGGCGAAATACGTTTCAGGATCGTGCCACCGCGACCGCCCACCCACATATCGGTTCCGCTCTGAAACGCGATCGCCTGAAGTACCTTACCCGTAATACTCGGCTGGATCTGCCATGAACTGCCTCCGTCGCTCGTGATGAGGACGGTTCCAAGCTCACCGACCGCGATCGCAGTTTCACGGCCAAGAGCGAGGACAGCGAATAGGTTCGCACGCATCGGTGATTCCGAGTCAACCCACGACAAACCACCATCGTTCGTCGTCAGGATTATTCCGTTCGCTCCAACAGCGTATCCGACCTTCTCGTCATAGAATCCGAGAGCGTTCAGATTCTCTCGAGCATTCGTTTTCACGCGGGACCATGTCAGTCCACCGTCCATCGTCACGAGTATCGTTCCTTTGTCACCAGCGATGACGCCGTGTTTGTCGTTGACGAACTTAATATCCTCGAGCCACGCCCGCGTGCTCGAGTCGATCGCTTCCCAGTACGCACCTGCCGAGACGGTTCGCAGGATGATTCCGTTCGCACCAACGGCAAAACCCACCTTCTCGCTGATAAAAAAGACGCCGAGCAGATTCTCGGTTACGTTCGGAATTCCTTTGCCCCAACTCGCGCCGCCGTTGATCGTTCGCAGAACCGTCCCGTTGTCGCCGACGATCCATCCTTTCTGATCGCCGAAAAAATGCATCGCATTCAGATTCACAGTCGTATCCGAAAAGACGGGGAGCCAGTCGCGACCGGAGTCGTTCGTGATCCAGATTCTTCCGTTCGAGCCGGCTGCAACGCCGAGGTCCTCATCGAAAAATGTCAGATCGGAAACGTCTTCGCGTCCGCCGTCGGACAGACGCTGCCAACTGTAGCCGCCGTCGTCGGAACGGACGATGAGACCATTTTCCCCGACCGCCCAACCCGTGAAATTGTCGCCCATGTAGATCGATGCCAGACGAGGGTTTGTTCGAACATTGAACGGGAGCCATGTGATCCCTCCGTCACCGGTCAGCCACACCATGCCGTTGGCATCGGCCATCGATCCGTTTTTCGAATCCGAGAACGAAACGCAGAGAAAATCCGTTCGGCTGTAGGTATTGATCCGCGACCAGCGTTCCCCTGCGTCGTCGGATCTCACCGCGCACCCGGCATAGCCAACGGCAAAGAGCGACTTCGGAGACAGAAATGCTATTCCGGTTATTCGCGATGTCCCGCACGGATTCGAATGTTTCCAAGTCGCGCCTCCATCCAGCGTCGTAAGGACGGCTCCGTTAACGCCGGCGATGACCACAGTTTTATCATCGAGCGCCGAGACTTTGGACAGATGCTCGTCCGTGCCGGCTGATTGCGGCAGCCATGTCACACCGCCGTCAGTTGTTTTCAGGATCCTTCCGTATGTTCCTGTTGCCCACCCGGTTTCGCCGACGAACGCTACTGAGTAGAGATGGTCCTTTGCCTCGGACTTCGCCGGTCGCCAATTTTGTCCTCCGTTATCTGTGATGAAGACTGCCCCGCGGGCACCCACAATGACAGCTTTCTTTTTGTCCTTTACGAATACCGACGACAAAGTGAGATCAAGCTGAAGCGACTGACGCTCCCATGAAAAGCCGCCGTCCTGAGTCCGAAGTATCGTATTATCCGAGCCGACAGCAAATCCCGAAAGTTTGTCTTTAGCAAAGTGGATCGAGTTGAGTGGATTTCCCTGCGGCAGAGGGTTTTGCCAGATCCAGCCCTGCCCGCCGCGGATCTGGGCTGACATCGACGACGCAAAAATCAGGCAGATCACCGCCGAGACGCAGAGACGCAGAGGACGAATTTTACGTTTTGGTAAACTGAGAATGTCGGTCATCAAAAAAATTATCTATTCTTCTCCGCGTCTCTGCGTCTCCGCAGTTAAAGCTCTTGCACACCGAGCTCGGCTACCAATTCATCTAGCATTGAGATATCAACTTCGCCCGCTGCCGCTATCTTTCGCGCTGCCTTATCGGCGACTTCCTGGATCTCATGCCCGGCGTGGCCCTTTATCCACTGCCATTCTATCTCGTGCTTTGATGCAGCTTTGTCGAGCCGCGCCCACCATTCATGATTTGTTTTCTTACGAAAATTACCGAGCATAGTCTCAACTACATAGCGCGAATCGCTGAATACTTTCACCCGGCATGGCTCTTTTAGGTTCGAAAGTCCGATCGTCGCCGCGGCGATCTCGGCCTGCTGGTTCGTTGCGTTCCCGAGATATTCTCCGACCGCCCGCCAGTAGCCTTTGAATCCGAGCACCGCGACCGCCGCCGCGCGGGTTGTCCCTCGGCCATTGCCGAGGCTTGAGCCGTCGCAGACGATGGTGACGTTTTTCATATTCATCAATCTGCAAAGCCGTCGTAGACGGCGGCAGCATAAAGCCCCCAGCGTAAGCTGGGGGTTAGCGTAATCACATGACCCAGCTCGCGTACGCGAGCGACAGGCCAAACAAATCAATAGGATTGCCGACTCACCGCCCTCTGCCGCTCGCTTCGCGAGCTATGCACTGCTTTCCGGATACCCCCGGCTTACGCTGGGGGCTTTATGCTGTCGCTCGCTTCGCGAGCTGTTTAGGCGGCGACCGTAAAAGCGCCGCAATCAGTTCGATTCTCCAAGAGCCATTTGAATGCTTTCCGCATTCTCTCCCCGCTCAACCGTCACAACATTATCCACATAACCTTCGAACGTGTCGTCGTGCGAGATGACGAACAGCTGGTCGAAGTGCTTGATCAACCCGCCGAGTTGCATGGCAAGATTCTCGCGACGCTCGGCGTCCATGTTCGTCGTCGGCTCGTCGAAGAAGGCTATGCGAATGTCGGTCAACTGCTTGAGAAGAGCGAGACGCACGGATAATGCCGCGGCCATCTGCTCTCCACCAGACATGCTGACGAACGGACGCTCGTATCCATCTTCTTCAAGTTGGATCCCGTAATCCTCACTCCACTTCAGCGAGTGCTCGGCGTTGCCGGTGATCTCTCGAAACATGGAATTGGCTTCGAGCGAGACGTGATAGACGTAATTCCTCGCGACAAGCGGAGCCGCCTCTTTCAAAGTATCGCGGATGAATGTCGTCAGCTCGGCCGATCTTTCAAGTCGCTCTTTCTCGTTGAACTCACCCTCGATCGATTTCTTGATCTCGCGGAGTCGAACGACCTCGACCTCGAGCTCACTTGCGCGTCGACGGCTCGTATCCAACCGCGCCGTCAGTTCAGCCTGCTGCCTCTGTAATGCGGAAAACTCGGATCTAAACGAAGCATGACGCTGCCGATCATAATTCCCTTCCGCAGTCTTCGCACGCTCGGTCGATTCGGCCATTAGGCGCTCAATCTCGTCGACTTCTTTCCCCGCGGCATCGACCTGCTTCTCTCGCTCACTCACAGAATTCGCAAGCGTTTCATTTGTCAGATAGATGCGATGTGCATCGGCGGTCGCATCCCGCACCCGACTCTCGTTTGCCCAGTGCGAATCAAAATCCTTATAAGTCTCGAGCTGTTCGACGAGGATCTTCCGATCGCTTTCGAGCCGCTCGAGATTGCTTTCGATCTTCGAAAGTTTTTGACGGAGTTCGGGCTCGCTCGCGGCTTCAACTTCGAGAAGCTTGATCTTTGCTCGCGGATTGTCTAACGCCTTCAACGCAGATTCGGCCCGGGCAAGCATGTCTTCGACGATCGGAAACGCATCGAGCTGCTTTTGTAATGCGACCTTCTCGTCATTCAGGCGTTTACCTTCGTCGGCGATCTCGGTTTCGCGAGACTGCAGCGTCCCGAGCTGTTTCAGAAACTTTTCCGCCTCGCGCGATGTCTGCAGAGCAACGGCGAGCTGTCCATGCTCGGATTCGAGAACGGTAATTCGCGTTCGCAGATCGGCGAATTGGCTCGTCACAAAATCGTCCAGCGTCTCACCTTCTTTCAAGTTCAGACATTTCTGCGACAGGATCGGGCACAAACCGTTCTTGATCTCCGTCTGAAAGCGTTCATCCCGATCGAGAGCCGCCTGCAGCGACGCAAGCTCGCGCACGATCACTTCGTCGCGCTTCTCGAGGCTCTCTCGCCCGTCCGCGGTAGCAGATTTGTCGAGTGCCAGCTTAAGCTGGTCCTTGTTCGCACGATAAGTTCCCCGGAGCCGTTCGATCTTCTCATCCAACGCCGCGATCTGATTAGCGATAGCTTTCGCCTGCGCCGCAAGATCACGAAGCTTTGCCACTTCCTTCTCTGCGCGTTCTTCCTCTACAGCCGCACTCTTTAGTTCGTTCACGACGGCGTGGGCCCTGAGCGCTTTCTCAAGAGCTTCGTTCGAATATTTTTGATCGGACCGAACAGCAACAAGAGCAGCTTCGACTTTCGAAAGATTGTCACGGAGCTTTTCGCGTTCGCCGCGCTCGCGTTCCAGTTCGCGAAGACGCAGCACGGCGGCCGAATGCTTTTCGAAATCCGGCTTTACGTCGGCGATCTTTGCCGCTGCGTCGCGGGCGCTCGCAAGCTCGTATTGTTTTTGCGAGAGGACGAGGGTGAGCTTTGCCTGGTCGCTTCGACGCGTCTCGAGCGAGAGCTTTGCCTCGTTCATTTCCGCTTCGGCCTTATCGAGTACATCCACACTTGCCTGTTTCTCGGCCAGTTCGCTCAGGATCTGTTCGAGTGTAGCGGTGAGTTCGCTAACTTGCGCGACAAACGATTTGTGTTCCCCTTCGACCGCATCGATTCGGGATACCTCGCCTTCGGCACGTGCGATCCGTTCGCGTACAGCCGCCGTTTGCTGTTCAATAAACCGGCTCGTCTTGAGTAGCTCTTCGGCACCGCGACGGTATTCTTCGACCTTCAGTAGTTTGTCGAATGCCTTTTTTCGTTCAGCGGGTGTTTCGAGAAATATGGCGGTGAAAGTTCCCTGCGGAACCCCGATCGCCCGGCGAAAAAGCGAGTCGAGATCCGTTCCCGGCTCAACTCCGAGATGCTGCCAGAGAAATCTCGTCACCTCGTCCTTCTTGTCGGCGATACGCACCTTCAACGCCGGATCGTAGACGTTATATCCGGTCGTCGTGTCGCGATAGACCGTATAGAGCCGCTCGTCGAGCCCGCTTTCGAACGTAACCCGCACAGAGCCTCGCTTCGCTCCGCGCCGGAGGAAATCTTCTTTCTTGTAATCGAGTACATCGAACAACGTCCACGCGACCGCCTCGATCAGAGTCGTCTTCCCGGCCCCGTTCTCGCCGGTTATCGCCGTCGTACCGCGTTCGAATTCAAACACAGCAGCAACGTGAGATTTGATGTTCTCGAGCTCGATCCGGGTAATGTGCATCGGTAGTGAATCGTTAATCGTGAATAGCTAATAGTACCATCCGTCGCTAAGCCTGACACACCGCGAAATGGCTGATGCGGCCTAATCGCGATTCACTATTCAACGATTCACGATTCACTATTTACTATTCACGATTTACTATTCACTACATGAAGATCGAACCCGGCGAAAGTGTGATCCTTGTCCTTCACACACCCCGCGAGAAATTGCTCGGCATTTTAGATGAGGTCAGTCCAGCGGGTATCCACCTCCGTGGGATCGACCTCGGATACTTCGACGACTGGTGTCAATCGATCGTCGCAGGTGAGCAGTATCTGCCGATGAGCGATTATTTTCTGCCGATGTGGCGCTTGGAAAGAATGACGAGGGACGAAAGCTCCGAGGGGTCTCCGTCGATGACCGAACAGTTCGAGCAACGGACGGGGCGTCCGCTCAAGGGGTTCTAAGGAGTCGCTTGTTTTTTGATCTCGATGCTTCCGCGAGTCGTCTCGAGGGTCACGGCGGCGGAGCCGGAACCGATCGTGGCCACGACAACCTTTGCAAGGGGCGTGACATTTTCGGTGATGATCTTCAGTGGAATATCCGAGTTGAACTTCCCGAATCCGTACTTCGCATTCAAGGTACACGAAGAAGTCGCAGGGATCGCAAGTTTTATGGAGCCGTTCGGCGTCCTGAAATTATAGATCCCGCCCGTCAAGAACTTTCCGTCGAATAAGATCGATCCGGAGGTAGAGTTTGCCTCTATCTGACGATGCTCGACCTTTTGAAGCGAGATCGAACCACCGCTTGTCTTTGCCTTTAAGAGATCGCCTATCTGGCCCGGTGTAACTTCGACTGCAACGATATTGCCGGTCGTACTTTCCAGAGCAATCGCTCCGCCGGAGTTCTCGACGATCACATCGCCCTGCGAAGTGTACGCATTGATTCCACCCGGGATGTTTCGAAGGGTAATCACTCCTTCGAGAATTTTTACCTTTGCTTTCTTTACAGAGTCGATCGATGTCCGCGCCGCTCGTCCGTAAAGATCGAGGTTCGTTCCAAGAGGTGCGTCGATCTCAATACTGTCGCCCGCAAGGCACTCAGACACAGGCCCAGTTCGGCCTTCGACAACGTTTCCGATCCAGAGCCAATTGACCTTTCCGGTTTCGGCGGACTTCTCAAGCGCCTTCAATCTAAACTTTCGGCCGTCTTTAACAAAAACTCTCACCTCATCTCGACGCCACCCGTTTATTTTTAGATCTCCGTGCGACACGCACAGCTTGATCGCGACATTGGCGTCGACGACCATCGATTTCTCGGATGTCACGCCGTCGTTGTCAAAAAAACCCGGCGTGCCTTCGCCGGGAACAGGCGGATAGATCTTTGCTTTGGGCGGTTTGGGAAGCTTCTCCTTTTCCTTGTCCTGCCCGAACGCGGCAACCGCCATTGCGCCGGTCAGACACAGAACAAGTAAAAGGCAAAAGAAGTCTTTCAAATTTCGGGACATGAATTCCTTTCTACAATCTACCTAAGGCTAGCCATCAGCTCTTCACGCTGGGCAACCGAATTGAGCAGGTCGATCTTATCTTGATACGACGAATAAAGTACTTGCCGTGCGGCCTGATTTCGCGGGTTCTTTTTCACGGCATCCCGCATACGTTTGATCGAATCGTTTACTACCGCCATATCGCGTTCGTATGAAACCCTGCTCGCAGGATTCATCACGACGTCTTTCTGCGAATCGACGTTCTGCTTGAGATCCGAGATCGTCTTCACATAACTCTCTTCACCGGGAAGATATGTATCTGCAGCAGGTGTGGGGTTGTAAATGGCATTCTGTGGTTTGATCTCTCGCTGGCCCGCCTTAACACTTGCGGCTAGAGCCCTCATCTCGGCGTCCTTCAGCTTCGACCCTCTGGCCACGAGAGCAGGAGTCGTCGACCCGGGAATCGCGAGGCCATCACCGGTCGTGTCAATTGCGACCGTCCCATTTTGTAAAGGCTGAGCCGATATCTTCTGCGGGACCTTATCCACAATATCCCCGATTCCCTGGTTATTGCGATCGCGAACCGAAATAACCACAGCGAACATTCCGAGTATCAGCAGAATACCAGCCGCAGCAGCCAACGACGGATTCGCGAGACCGACTCTGATGTAAACAACAAACTTCTGCCAAACCGATGTACGGCTCTTTTCACCTTCGATCGTTTCATTGATGCGCGACCAGAGGCGCTGCGTCGGCACTAGGGTGTTCAATTCGCGTTCGAGCGTGGAAAATACAATAGCGTTCTCTTCGTCGGCATCAGACATCAACCGCGCACAGTTGTCGCAGCCGGCGACATGGTCGGTCAGACGCAGCGACACGTCGGGTGTCGTCTCGCCGTCCAAAAAGGCCTGAATAGTGCCTATCTCAAAACATTTTCCGTTCATAGCGAATCTCTCCCCACCTTGCCGTAGAACCGCATAAATTCTGCTCGTGCCCGGGCGACGTACGTTCCGATGCTCGTCTCGTTAAGCGAAAGGCTTTCCGCGATCTCGCGATATGAAAGTCCTTGTTGTTTCAAAACCAGGCAGCTTCTCAGCGGTTCTTTCACCTTGTTCAACGCCCGTGTGATCTCACTAACCTCACTCTTCTGCTCATACTCCGATTCGACCGAATATATGCCGTTTGCTTCCGTCTCTTTGACGTAGTTTTCGTCACGTGTGTTCGCCCTTATATTCCCTCGGATAGTGTTCCGGGCGACATTCAACGCAACGCGGATCAGCCAGGGCCGGAGCATCTCAAGGTTGGGCAGCGTGTCGATATGCTTGTACAACCTGATAAAGACCTCTTGCGTCACATCTTCCGCCAGACCCGGGTCCTGCACGACCGATCGCGCCGCACGAAATACGGTACGGTGGTGGAGCGTAAAAGCTTCCTCAAACCCGATCGATTCTTTCGCTGCAGCGGCCGCTGTTTGTTCGGACATCGAGTCCACAAATATTTCCGTCGATTTGCTCATCATCAGCATTGATCAAATGCTTTTCACATAAAATACACCACACGGGCTGATTTTGTGCCGACACATCCGGTGGCGTTTCAGTGCTGCTTGGGAATGGCGACGGGACGTTGGGGCCGGACCGCCAATATGGGCCGGGAGGACAAACAATCTCCGTCGCAATCGGAGACCTCAATGGGGATGATAAGCCGGACGTGGCACTGGCGACCGTTGAATCCGGGCGCTTCGTCTCGCTGCTGATGGGGAACGGGGACGGCACGTTCGGTTCGGGCACCGACGTCGGGAC
>JANMUW010000310.1:0-9277 GCA_031392105.1 Acidobacteriota bacterium
GTCGAGTATTAGAAGAAGAATTTCACGCAAAGCTCGCAGAGTTCGCAAAGCTATCTGACTTTCTTCCCTGAACACGCAATTCCGGAGACTTCTTTCTCTGCGAACTCTGCGAGCTTTGCGTGAAATTCTTCTCTGCGACTTTGCGTGAGCCTCTGCTCACTCTTGAGAACCGGATGATGAGTTTGCCGACGTCTGCTCTTGCTTTTGCTTCACGACATAATTTGTCTTCGCACGAACAACGGCCTTCGCGGGACGCGAGACCTGGATCTTTATTTTCTTTCTGTCGCCCGGCTTTCCATCTTCTGATGCGTAGTAGCCGATCGAATACTGGCGCCGCAATTCTTCGGCAACGCCGGCGAAGGCGACCTCAAGATTCGTGATCGTATCCGCCTCGAATATTCGTCCGCCGCTGTTCGTCGCAAGTGTTTCGAGATAGGTTTTCCCTTTTAGATATTCCGCGTCGCTCTGCCCGCGGCCTAGTTGTACCATCAGACCGGCGTACGGTTGTGCCGCCGTAGTTGCGCTATTAGCGCGTTGCGTGTTGTATCGGATCGGGTAGAACAGTGCGTCCACCTCTTCGACCGCGGCTGCCGTGCTTTCGTAATTTGCCTGACGCGAGGTGGTATCGACGCCATCGGTAAATAGCACCACCGCTTTTCGGCCGGGAGCTTTTACGAGGTCCATGCCGGTTATATAGTCGATTGAATCGTAGAGACTCGTACCGCTGCCGAATTGTGCTTTGTAGATCGCGGCAAAGATCTTTTGTTTCTCGGTTGTCGCGTCGCAAAGAATCCGCAAGCGACTATCGAATGCCATCACGATGACCTCGTCGGTCGGGCGAAGCTGATTGACGAACGTAAGCGCCGCGTAATGGATCTCGTCGATCTGATACCGCGTGGACGGGCTCGTATCGATCAGTAGGATGACGGTGAATGGCTGTTCAGAGGATTGGAAATACGTGATCGCCTGAGGAACTCCGTTCTCGAAGATCTTGAAATCTTGCTTTCGAAGACCAGGAATGAACCGGCCGTTCCGGTCGAGGACAGATACGGGCGTCGTCACAAGATTTGTCTCGACCTGGACAATTTCGTCTTCCGGCTTCGCCGCCGGCGGTGGCGGCGGCAGGCTCATCGGATCGACCGCTGCGGGCTGAGAGCGTCGTTTGTCATTTCTAACCGCCGGAGAGTTACGTGTCTGGGCGATAACCGAAGAAACAAATACGAGGACGAATAAGACAAAAACTACCGCCTTGGTCATCGGAAGGATCCTCCATGGGGTGAAAATAGATGGTGAATGATAGCGAAAGAGATTTCAGTCAAGAGTCGACGCTCAGGCGCTGCCTGAGACGTCGCGCGGGATTCGCGACGACGTGGGCATTTTACAGTGTTATGAAAACTCAACACCGTCGGTAAAGGTTCGGCAACGATCCGAGGGATCGTGCAGGATATTCTTCAAGTCGTCACGACAAGATAACACCACCGCGGGGGCAATTTGTGACGGTTTAGTGATAAGACGTTTCGGGGCCGTGACTAGTTACGCTTTAGTCGAGGGCCGGGAAACCATCTATAATCTGAGCGATGAGCGATTTTGTGAATGTTGTTGGCGGCGGACTCGCGGGTGTTGAAGCGGCCTGGCAGGCGGCGGAGTTGGGTGCAAAGGTTCGGCTCTATGAAATGCGCCCTGTTCTGCAGACGCCGGCCCACCGGACGGACAAGCTGGCGGAGATCGTTTGTTCGAATTCCTTGAAAACGGATGAGCCGGGTACTGCGCCTTATCTTTTGAAGGAAGAGTTGCGGCGCGGCCGATCGCTTGTAATGGAAGTGGCCGCGGCGACACGCGTTCCGGCGGGAGCTGCGTTGTCGGTTGATCGGATCAAGTTCGCTGAGTTGATAACTGAGAGGATTGAGCAGCATCCGAATATTGAGATCGTGAGAGAGGAGGTCAAAGAGATTGCGGAACTATCCAATGCGGAATGCGGAACGCGGAATGCGGAATTGCTGCCGCCGGATCCCGCCCTTTCGTCGCAAATTGAAGATGGTAGCGACCGCGATTCCGCATTCCGGGTTCCGCGTTCCGCATTGGATAGCTCCGCATTCCGCATTCCGCAATCCGCAATCGTAGTTGCGACCGGCCCATTAACCTCCGACGCGCTCACTCAGTCGATCATGAAATGGACCGGAGACGACCAGCTTTATTTTTACGATGCGATCGCACCGATAGTCGCGGCCGATTCGATCGATATGGGTGTTGCATTTAAAGCTGCGCGATACGGCAAAGGCGGCGACGATTACATCAATTGCCCGATGAACCGCGATCAATACGAGACCTTCATAAACGAGCTGCTCGTCGCGAAGTCGGTGCCGCTGAAACGTTTTGAAGAAACTCGCTGGTTCGAATCGTGTCTTCCGATCGAGGAGATCGCACGTCGCGGTGTCGAGACATTGCGGTTTGGCCCGATGAAGCCGAAAGGATTGCCCGATCCGAAGACGGGTTACGAGGCGTACGCGTGCGTGCAGCTTCGACAGGAGAATCTGATGGCCGATGCTTACGGCCTGGTCGGATTTCAAAATCATCTTCGCTACGGTGAGCAGGCGCGAGTCTTACGATTGATTCCGGGTCTCGAGAACGCAGAGTTTTTACAGTTCGGGCAGATCCATCGCAATACCTTCATCAACTCGCCCAAGATCCTGAACGAAGATCTTTCGACGCGCAGAAATCCGGCGCTGTTCTTCGCCGGCCAGATCACGGGCGTTGAAGGTTATGTCGAATCGGTCGCGACTGGCTGGCTCGCCGGTATCAACGCCGTCCGTGTCTTACGTAGGCAGCCGATGCTGACCGCACCAGCGACCTCGGCGATTGGAGCATTGTGCCGTTATGTGTCGAACGTCGAGACGAAGAATTTTCAACCCGTGAACATTACATTCGGTTTGCTCGAACCGCTGCCGGTTGAGCTGCGAAAGAAGCATCGCAACAAACGCGAGCGGCATGTGGTGCAGGTCGAGCGGGCTTTGGAGGAGTGGGATAATTGGCTTAGGGACGTGACGCCAATTCGCTCGCAAGCAATCTATGGCTGAGCGTGGTTGGTTTTCGTCGATGCGTTTGGAAGTTCGGGACAGCTAACAACGAACAACCACCGAACCCGCGAACGACCATGCAACTACGCTCCGGGTTTCCTAATCAAACCAGCGGACCTTTACGTATGAAGCTTGGCCTGCACTTAATTTTTATTCTCTCAATAGCGACCGGAGCGTTCGCGCAGTCCGGCCGGTTGAAGCCGACCGCGACGCCCACGCCCCGCCCTTCGATGTCGCCAACGATCATTTACGTTCCTACTCAAGCCAAATCGAAACCCACGGCTACGCCGACGCCGGCCAATGATGACGACGTTGTAAAAGTCGATTCCGCGCTTGTCCCGATCCCGGTTTCAGTTCTCGACGCGAACGGCAGATCGGTTGCCAATCTTCGACTTGCCGATTTTGAATTGAAGATCGACGGAAAGCCGGTCGAGATCAGTGAGCTAACGAGGAGCGAGACGCCGATCCGGCTCGCGATGTTGTTCGACAATTCATCTAGCGTGCTTATTGCGCGCGAGTTTGAAAAGGACGCGGCGATCAAATTCTTTCGGCGCGTCATTCGACCGGAAAAAGATCTGGCGGCCCTGTTCAGCGTCGCGACCACGACGGAACTCGAACAGGCCTTTACCGCGGAGATATCTTCTTTGACCCGTGCGATCGAACTCTTTCCCCCGCCCGAAGGCGCGACCGCATTGCTGGAAGGAATGATCCAGGCGGCCGAATATCTTCGCGAAGTGCGTGGCCGGCGCGTGATGATCATAGTTTCTGACGGCGACGACACCAAAAGCGACGCGACGCTTGAGGACACCGTCCGGGCCTTGCAGGTAGCGAATTGTCAGGTGTATGTCGTGAAGACGACGGATTTTGAGAACTTCAAAAGGACGGGCAGCCGGCGCGGAAACGCGAATATTCGCCAGCTTGCGGCCGAGCGCCGTATGAACGAGATCGCACGGCAGACGGGTGGAACGGTTTATTCACCGATCGACGAAAGGGAACTAGACGAGGCATTTCGCGAGATCTCTGCCGAGCTATCGCAGCAATACATTCTTAGCTACTATCCTGAAGATGACGCCGGGAAGCGCGGCGAATTTCGGGAGATCACTTTGACGCTAAAGAACAGGTCCGGTCTTACCGCGAGGGCGAGGAAGGGTTACTATGTTCCGAAGAAGTAAGTTTTTTTCAGTGGATAGTGAATAATCGATAGTGGATAGTTTAGTTCGTCCGAAGAACTATCCACTTTCAATTATCCACTATCCACTGACGAAATTATTCTTTCACGCACATGCTCAACGACGAGTTAACGGAATTCCTCCAGCATCTCCAATACGAAAGGAATGTCAGTCCGCACACGCTGCGGAATTATTCGAGCGATCTCGAACAGTTTCGCGATTATCTTTTTAAGATCGAGAAGCGTGACGATGTGCCGGTCGAGCAGATCGACCGTTTGACGATCCGCGAATGGATGTCCGGGCTTCACGCGGCCGACAAAAAGAAATCTTCGATCGCGCGAAAGCTCGCCAGCCTAAGGACATTTTTTCAATTTCTCGTTCGCGAAGGAAAACTCGAATCAAATCCAGCGAAGCTTGTCGCTACTCCTCGCATAGAGCGTAAGCTGCCGAACCATCTTTCAATGGAAGACGCGGTGCGGTTTATAGAAACGCCGGATGCGAATACCGATCTCGGCCGTCGCGACCGTGCGATCTGTGAATTTTTATATGCGACAGGAATTCGCGTCGGCGAGCTGGTGAATATCGATCTGAAGGACATCGATTTTCGGGAGAAGCTCGTTCGCGTGACCGGCAAGCGCAAAAAGCAGCGTATTGTACCGTTCGGCGATCCTGCATTGCAGGCGTTGATGAGTTACCTCGATGAAACTCGCGGAGTATTTCTGAGCGCATGTGCCGAAGCCGATCGGGATATGCAGGCGTGTTTTCTCAATTACCAGGGCACTCGGATCACGACCCGAAGCGTCGGTCGCATGATCGACAAGTACATCAAACAGTGCGCGACAATTCACAATATCTCGCCGCACTCCCTGCGGCATTCGTTCGCCACGCACTTGCTCGATTCCGGAGCCGATCTTCGCGATATACAGGAGCTGCTCGGCCATGCCCGGCTCTCGACGACGCAGATCTACACACAGGTATCGATGGAGAAGATGATCGAGGTCTATGACCGTGCGCATCCGAAAGCATAGGACCCATGTCAGTCCGTTTTATGAGTTGCCTCCGGCTTTAGCCGGAGGTTCGAGTACCAGTGAGTCGGCTTTAGCCGAAGCTTATGGAGCTCTTCGGCTGAAGCCAAAGGCAATTCACTGAATCATGCTGGCAAATCAAACTATTTCTCATCTATACTTCATCAAAATCCGCGTATTCATTTCAAACTTATGAAACAGATCAAAACGGTATCGGTCGCGATCCTGCTTTTCGTTTCCGCGGCATTCGCGCAGGAAAAGCTGTTGACGATCGACGATATTTTCAGCCTCGATTCGAAAGTTCGGGTCAACTTCAGCGGAACGCCCTCGCGCCTGATTTGGACGGCAGATGGTAAATCGTTCCGCCAGCTGCGAAGCGGTTCGCTCGTGCGGGTGAACGCGGTAACTGGTGATGCGACGCCTTACCTTGACTCGACGAAATTCAAGACAGCTCTCGCGCAGTCGGGAGTCAGCACCGCGGATGCGGAACGAATGTCGAATTCTCTCAGCTTGCAATTCAATAAAGCCGAGACCGCGATCCTCGTCAGCAATGCAAACGATCTCTGGCTTTACAACGTCGCGAGCGGAGCTTTGAAACGGCTGACCAATACAAAAGACGAAGAGCTCGAGGGCGATTTCAGCCCGGACGGAAAATGGATAAGCTTTGTCCGCGGAAACAATCTGTTCGTCGTTGATGTGGTACGCGGATTTGAGAAGCAGCTCACGCGTGACGGCGGTGAAAAGATCTACAACGGCTATCTCGATTGGGTGTATGAAGAAGAGCTTTACGGACGCGGGCAGAAGCGAGGCTACTGGTGGTCGCCCGATTCGAAGCACATCGCATTTCTTCGGCTCGACGAATCGCCCGTCCCGAAGTTCGTTCTGACGAATGACATCGTCGACAATCAGGTCGTCGAGAACACAGACTATCCACAGGCAGGTGATCCGAATCCGCTTGTGCGCGTTGGCATCGTGGGTGTCGCCGGCGGGCCACGTGCCGGTGGCCCTGTTCGGTTTGCGAACCTCGCTAAATATCAACCCGACGATCTGTTGATCGCTCGCGTCACGTGGACGCCCGACAGTAAAACGGTAATGTTCCAGGCCCTGAACCGCGAGCAGACCTATCTTGATCTTGTCGCGGCGGATTTGACCGGCCGGGTTAGGCCGGTACTGACTGAGAAGACGCCGGCGTGGGTCGAGGTCTACGACAATCCGGAATTTCTAAGCAACGGATCGGCTGTGTGGCAATCGGCAAGAAACGGCTGGCGCCATCTTTATCTCTACGACAATAATGCGAAGCTGATCCGCCAGCTCACTGACGGCAAATGGGAAGTTCGTTCGTTCTACGGAATAGACGAATCCGGCGGCTGGGCATACTTTTCCTCGACGAAGGACAGCCATATCGCCGAGAACGTCTATCGCGTGAGACTAGCTGATGGTACCGTCGAGCGTCTGACCGACGGACCGGGAGCACATTCGGCATCTTTCAACTCGACGTTTACGCATTTCGTCGAAACATGGAGTGATGCAAAAACGCCGACTCAGCAGAGACTCGTCCGGGCGGATGGAGCAGTCGAACGCGTCCTTAATGAGAACAAGGTCGAGGCTCTATCACGCTATAAACTCGGCACACCCGAATTTTTGAAAGTAAAAACCCGTGACGGTTTCGAGATGGAGGCGATGATGATCAAGCCTCCGGACTTCAATCCGAAAAAGAAATATCCCGTTCTGAGCTACACGTACGCTGGCCCGCACGCTCCGTCGGTTGCCGACCGCTGGGGCGGTTCGCGATACATGTGGCACCAGATGATGGCGCAGAAGGGTTACATCATCTGGATCTGCGATAACCGTACGGCGAGCGGCAAGGGCGAAGAATCCGTCTGGCCCGGTTACAAGAATTTCATGGTGCTCGAGCTACGCGATCTCGAAGACGGCGTGAGCTACCTGAAGTCGCTGCCATACGTCGACGACAATCGAATCGGAATCTGGGGATGGAGCTTTGGCGGCATGATGACGAGTTATGCGTTGACGCACAGCAACGTCTTTAAGATGGGAATCGCGGGCGGCACCGTCGGCGACTGGCGTTTGTACGATTCGATCTACACCGAGCGATACATGCTCCAGCCGAAGAACAATCGCGAAGGGTTTGATCGGACGTCCGTGATCAAGGCAGCGGGCAATCTGAATGGAAAACTGCTCATGATCCACGGCGGCATGGATGATAATGTTCACGTGCAGAACACAATGCAGCTCGCATACGAATTTCAGAAAGCCGGTAAGCAGTTCGACATGATGATCTATCCGACGCAGCGGCACGGCATCTCGAATCCGGCGCAGGTCAAGCATTGGTATTCCATGATGACGGACTACGTTTTGAAGAATTTGTAGATGACGAGGATTCGCTTCGACAGAACCGGGTTCTCAGTCAGACGTTGATAACGAGTTCTTTTGATCCGAAGGTCGTGGTTTCGCTCCAGTAGGAGCGAGATGTTTGTAGCCGGCGGTGTGAAAAATAAAGCTCGGCCCAGAGGAGCGACATATACCGCGATAGGTGTCGCTCCTCTGGAGCGAGGATTCTTTGTACGGGTCGGATCTACAAACATTCGGCTCCTATCGGAGCCAGTTATTTGAGATCTGTAAGAAAGCTGTTGATACCAATCAACCGAGTACCCATCCTTTTGATGTACCCAATGCATGCCTCCAGCCGTTCAGAGTCGAACATGAACTTTTTGGTGCCGTCATTCCTTACGAGAGGTTTAAATCCTTCAGCGGTCGCCTCAATCATAAATATCGTTTAAGCCCATGCGGTTTCGATCCGGTCAAGGTATGAAACCGTCTCCACCCTTAAATCTAGGAAAGAGTGAGACGGTCCAAGTCATCGCGGGTATCGATATCGATGGCCGCCTCTTTTATTTCGATAGTTGCGACTGACCCATTCGGATCTCGGATCAGATCGCGGGCGCCTTTGTCACCTTCGAGTCTCGAAAGCGAATCGAACATTGCCCGTGAAAAAAGAGCGGGCACACCTGCGACGCCATCGTATTGCGCGGCGACAATCTGCGTGTCCGTTTCCGAAAATCTGTCGGCGAGGCGACCGACGGTTTGAGCATCGACAAACGGTTGATCGCAAAGTGTTATCACGACGGCGTCGATCTCCGGTTCGATCAAAAGCAACTCGCTTAGCCCGCATTTGATCGACGAACTCATACCCGATTGCCAGTCGTGATTGAAACAGATATTCACCTGAAGTCCCGCCAGCTCAGCTTTTGCTTTTTCTTTTTCGGCGCCGAGAACGGCAACGATCGGATCGCAGATCGATACAACCATCGCCTCGGCAGCACGTCTTAAAAGTGTCTTACCCTCGAACTGGAGAAATTGCTTCGGTTGTCCCAAACGACTGGAACCACCCGCCGCCAGCAATATCCCGCCGATCTTGAGATTTTCATTTCCGGTCATAGATCGAGCCTTGTCGATTGCGAAGATGTCCGCTATCGCGTGCCTTAAGAACACTCTGGATCTCGGCGGCGATGGAAAGTGCGATCGCCTCGGGTGTGTCGGCTCCGATATCGAGCCCGGCAGGTGCATAGAGGCGTTCGAGTTGTTCGTCCGTGAAACTTTCTCCCGTTGCGGCGATCTCAACCAGCAGCTGCTGGGTACGTCGTTTCGGCCCGAGTGCGGCAATATACGCGACGTTCGATCTCAACAGAAGCGGAAGGATCCGAGTGTCGTGTTCGTAGTTATGCGTCATGATGACCGCCACGGTGAGCGGATCACCGGTTATCTGTTCGATCGGATTTTCATCATTGTGCAGAATAAGCATGTCCGCTTCGGCAAACCGCTCTTTGGAAAGAAAGACAGGTCGGTGATCAAAAACGGTCGAATGCCATCCCAGATCCGACGCGATCTTTGCAAGAGGTATCGCGTCGGCACCCGCGCCGAAAAGAAGCAGTGAAACGGGCGGCCGCATCGATTCGAATGCAAATTCAAAAGTACCTGCCGGCGTTTCGAA
>JANMUW010000321.1:0-4017 GCA_031392105.1 Acidobacteriota bacterium
TCAAAAATCATGGGAGGCAAGGTGTTCTCCGATGAGCGATACTTGAGCGTTTTGGGGTAGAACTGTGTAGTGAATCCGCCTGCCGGATTACTCAGGAAGATCTCATAATCCTGGTGACCGACGGTTATCAAGTCCTGCCGACCATCACCACTGAAATCGGCTGACCGCTGTATGCTCGAGTTCGGGTTCGTAGCCGCATAAACGGAGGTTGAAAATGTCGCATTGCTCTGCCCGGAGAGAACGTAGAGTTCGTTTCCGTGCTTTGTATATAGGTCGGAACGACCGTCGTTATTGAAATCTGCGAAGGCTGCGAACGCCGATGGGACGGACAAACCAAAGCCCAATGAGAATGTACCGTTTCCCAAATTCTTTATTAGACGGACGTGTGGATTGGACGAGAAATTCGAGTAGACAATATCTTTCGTCCCGTCGCCGTCGAAATCTGCAACAAGGCGGATTGATGCGTTGAGCTGGTTTTCGAGCGTCTCAGCCAGGATCAGAAGCGCAGGCCCGAAGGAACCATCCGCATTCCCTGGCGAGTAATTTAGGAACATCGGGACGTCGATATCGTCGATCGTAAATATCCAATCGAGGCGCCCGTCTCCGTTGAGGTCTGCGTAATCGATATGCTGTACGGAAGTATTGAAGTCTGAAGGCTCTGTTGTCGGTGCCTGAGGCTGAAGCGTTCCGTTGCCGACATTGCGGTGGATACGTCTGACGATGCTGCCTGTCGATCCGGACGTGACAATCATGTCGAACCTGCCGTCTGAGTCGAAGTCCTTGATGACGTAGCTCAAGTTACTAGTCGAGACGGAGCTGGGAAGCGTTGTGGAATAGATGATCGGAGCATTCCAGTTCCAGTATCCCGCTGCAAGTGACGGGTAGATAATAATGTCGGCAGTCTGCGTTGCCTGGTTGAGCCGAAAATTCCAAAAATCCGAACGTCCGTCTCCAGTCCAATCGTTAAGAACATAGAAACCGAAATTCAACTCGCGGCCAACCTTACCCGGCACGCGGTAGTCGGATCGAAAGTACGATCCGCATTGACCCAGAACCCGCGGCGACGCGGCCGAGAAAGTTGAGATAGCTAAAAAAATAAGAATGAATTTTGCGGGTAATCTCATCTTCACGGCGGACTCCTGTTTGGGAACTAAAGTAAAAGCATTCTATGGCAGAAAGTGACGGGTGACTAGGATTTTTTGGAGCTGGGGTTATAGGGGTTAAGCGGCAATCGAAAAGCCCGCGATGCTCGCGGGCTTTTTCTGTGTGATCAATCTAACTGCTGACGATTTTTACCTCATGCCGCCGGTCGCCAAAAGCTGTTCGCCGGTGAGCCAGGCCGAGTCATCAGATGCGAGAAAGACAGCGACCGATGCGATGTCACCGGGCTGGCCGATACGGCCGAGCGGTGTTTGCCCGACGGCAAAGTTTTGAAAATCAGAACCGATAAAGCCGGCAGTATGCGTGCCTTCGGTCTCGACCATTCCGGGATTGATCGAATTGACGCGGATCTTCTTCGCACCGAACTCGCGCGAGAAAACTCCGGTGATCGCATCGACCGCCCCTTTCGTGCCGGTGTAGACGGCACTGTTCGGAGGTGTGATGCGTGTTACGCCGGAGCCGATGTTGATGATGCTCGAACCTTCGCCGAGATGCTTGATCGCGGCTTGGGTGATCAGCAACAGACCGAGCACGTTAACATTGAACATGCGGTGGAACTGTTCCTCGGTGATGTCTTCGACGGGTGCGAACTCGTATACCCCGGAGTTGTTGACGACGATGTCGAGTTTCCCGTAGTTCTTGATCGCCGCATCGATTATGCCGTTCGCATCGGCGAGTTTAGTGACATCGCCGCCAACGGCGATAGCCTTGCCGCCGGCCTTTGTGATCGAATCTACGACCTCATCCGCACCGTCTTTGCTCGTTGCATAATTGACTACGACCGACGCGCCTTCGGCTGCCAAGGATTTTGCGATCGCGGCTCCGATACCTTTCGACGCTCCAGTTACGACTGCTACTTTTCCTGATAATTTGCTCATTTGTATAGATGTCCTTTGAAGTTTATTCGGGATCCTTGCTAGTCCTTTTATCCCGTAGTGCCGAATATACGAACTATTGAACTATCTGTCAAGTTAATTTAGAATGGAACCATGGCAAGACCACTGGTACATCCCGCAATCAAGGACATAACGGTCGAAGGAATATTGCACGCGCTCGCGGATCCGGACCGCGTAGCAATATTTGCGCAGATAGCTAACTCGGATGCCTCGCACGCATGCACGCGATTTTCGGAGACGAACGAGAAGACAATACCGAAGTCTACTCTGTCGCAGCACTTCAAGGCGCTGCGCGAGGCGGGGCTTATCCGAAGCGAGCGCAAGGGAGTCGAAATGCAGAACACGTCGCGCTGCTCTGAGATCGATACACGCTTTCCCGGACTGATCCCTGCGATCGTCGACGCTCACATGAAGCAGAAGAAAGCCCGTAAATAGGGAATCTTGAAGGCGATTTCTAGAGTTTCCTGCCTTTATTCGGAGGTTTGCGCTCGAATGAGTTGCCTCCGCCTTGAGGCGGAGGTTTGCGGTCAAAACAAGAAAGGCTTTAGCCGAAACCTTTTTTGGCTAAAGCGAATCGGAATTACCTTTTTTCAGATTGGGCTTAAGCCGGCCATCTCAAGCTGAAACCTCTGGCTTAAGCCAGAGGCAATTCATAATAGGGAAGCCGGACGCAATTCATAATAGAGAAGGCTGCCTTTTCAGACAGCCTCTTTCTTTTAGTCGAGTCGACGGTCGATTATTATTTGCTCTCATCTTTGAGATCGTTTACTTTGACGCCGTGAGCCTCGAACTCCGCAACGATCTGCCGGAAGTTCTGATCGCCCAGTTTGATGACGGCAAACTTATCACCAGCCTGAACCGACATCCAGTGCTTCTTTTTCTTTATGAAAAGGAATGGAATGGCAAAGATGAAACCGACGAGCAAAGCAGTTGCAATGGCTCCTCCGCCCGAAAGCATAGGCTTCTTCGCAAATGAGTGGTCGGCCTGTTTGATGTCGGCGTAATTAATTTCTCGGGTCTCGCCTTTGAACGCAACTTTGTCCGGCACTACCTTGAAGCTGGTTTGTTCGAAAGTTATGTCGGCATCCGTCTCAACGGTCTTCTTATCCTTTGGCACCATGAGCTCGACGTCGTACGTGCGAGAGGGGCCAGTCTGTGAATACGCCGATGTCGCCATCGCAAAGCAAAGCATGGTGAACATGCTGATGAAACGCCGAGAGACCGGCATCCTTGAGGGAAACAGGAACATTAAATTTATCTCCTTATTTTTCGATTGATGAGGAACGCCTCGAAGTATATGTTCGAAATCAAGTCCGGTCAACGAAAAAGAAGCCCGCGATCATTCACGGGCTTCTCCTCTAATTGCTTATTGCCTAATTACTCTGCAACTGCCATTTCCTTATCATTAGCCTTTTTGATGCCACCGATCTGGACAAGATTCTCGCCCTTGATCTGATTCTTCTCCAGAACCATCTGGTTGTAGAGCTTTTTCATCATCTGCATTTCTTCGGCTGCAGTCTTCGGGCCTTCCATTTCAGGTTTGTTCGGACGCGAGAGGTCGACCTCGTTTAGGTTCAGGTTGTGCGATTTGTCGCCCAACTCCACTTCCTTACCGCGTGCGAAAACTTCGTGACGGCCGTGATCTTTGTACCACTGAGCGACCGTCGCATTCTGGTGCATGTGCTCGATGATGTTACGCCAGCCGATGCCGGTGTTGTATGCACAGAACGAGATCTCGCCTTCCTGTGTGCCGTACGGGATGATGCACATCTCGGTGCGGCGGAAGTCGTAGTTGAAAAGATCCTGGAACCACATTCCCGCGATGAACAGGAAGTTCCACGGATCCTGACGACGTTTCTCTATGTCCTCTGCAGTCCGATCCGGACCAACCTTTCCGTAATCTTTGCCCGACAAACCAAACGACTTGTCGAATTTCTTAAGGATGCCGCCGAGCGTCAAG
>JANMUW010000445.1:0-3181 GCA_031392105.1 Acidobacteriota bacterium
TCGTGGGCACTCATCGGCGATCCAATGCTGAAGGTAAGGTAAATGAAAAAGGCGTGCCGAAAAGCACGCCTTTTTAGTTTTGGTACTCGCGGCGGGATTTGAACCTGCGACTTCTTCCTTCGGAGGGAAGCACTCTATCCACTGAGCTACGCGAGCATAGAAAACATACTAACGCCTTTCACGATTTGGGTTCAATCCGAATCGTCTTGATCCTGACCGGTTCGATAGGCCGATCACCGTCCTTGGGCTGCACGCCTGATATCGTTCGAACATTATTCATTCCGTCGATCACCTTACCGAAGATCGTGTAGTTGTTGTCGAAATCTTTTTCGCGTTTCAGCGTGATAAAAAACTGCGAATTCGCCGAGTTAACGTCGTTGCCCAATCGTGCCGCGCCCAGCGAGCCGCTTTCGTACGGCAGGTCCGAGAACTCCGCTTTTACATTAGGCTTGCCGGAATCTCCTTCCTCGCCCGGAGCAGCGGGCGTCGCACCGGGTTTTGTATTGGCATCCCCGGCCTGGATAACGCTTTTATTGATCCGGTGGAAAGCGATGCCATCGTAATACCCCTCGCGCGCGAGCTCCTTGAATCTGGCGACAGCCTTCGGCGCTATGTTCGAATAAAGCTCGATCTTGATCGTGCCGAACGCAGCGGGGTTCTCCATTTCGATTACGGCGATCTCGTTATCCGCGATCGGTGCGATGCCTTTTTTGACTTCGGCGTTCGAGGCGTTACGGGCCGTGTTCGAGTTCGAGTTCGCGCCGCATGCGGCCGCGAGAGAAACTAAGACGAATAAAATTATAGCTTTCATTTTGCTTGAGAACTGTCCAGTATGATCGTCACTGGGCCGTCGTTGACGAGCTCGACATCCATCATCGCCTGGAAGCGGCCCGTTCCAACTTTGGTAACGTACTTGCGCGATTGCTCGACGAAGAATTCGTAAAGTCGATTAGCTTCTTCCGGCGAGGCCGCCCCGATGTACGACGGCCTTCTGCCTTTTCGAGTGTCGGCATAAAGCGTGAATTGCGAAACCACCAGAAGCTCGCCGCCGATGTCGATTATCGAGCGATTCATCTTGCCGTATTCGTCGTCAAAGATCCTCAGATTAACGATCTTCTCGATGAGATAGATCGCATCGGCTTCGGTATCGTCCATTCCGACGCCGAGAAGAATTAGAATTCCGGCACCTATCTCGCCCGTTGTTTCGCCATCCACGGTGACCCTTGCATGAGAGACACGCTGCAGGACGGCTCGCATCAGGCGGCAGCGTCCTCGATGGTGACCTTGTTCATGACGACTTTCTCGACGGGCTTGTCCTTATGATCGGTTTCAGTTTCTGCGATCGCATCGACGATGTCCTGTCCTTCGATCACCTTGCCGAATTTTGCGTATGCCGGCGGAAGCGGATAGTCGACATGCATTATGAAAAACTGTGAGCCATTTGTGTTAGGGCCGGAATTCGCCATCGCGAGGGTTCCTTTCTCATAAACACCTCCGTAGAGCGGGGAGTTGCGGTCGATCTCATCGTCGAACTTTCCACCCCACGCCGATTCACCACCGTATCCCTCGCCGAGCGGATCGCCGCCCTGGATCATGAAGTTCTTTATTACGCGATGAAAGATGACACCGTCGTAGTAATTCTTTTCAGCCAGAAGCCGGAAGTTTTCCGTCGTTTTCGGAGCGTCCTGTTCGAGAAGCTCAACTTTGATCGTGCCTTTGTTCGTCTCAATAATCGCTGTTCTATTAGCCACTTAATATTTCTCCTCGTTTAAAATAAAACGGTCTATAGCTGCTGCTACACCGTTCTCATCATTACTAACAGTTGTATAAAATTCCCCGCGTTCTAGCAAACTAGGGTCGGCGTTTCCCATCACGACTCCGGTCCCTGCGAACTCGAGCATTTCGACGTCGTTGAAATTGTCGCCCATTGTCATCACGTTCTCTGGTTCAAGTCCGTTTATCAGTGCTAGCTTTTCGACGCCTTTTCCCTTCGAGGCGTCGGGCGGGAGTATATCGATCAGTGTGAAATCAAGTCGTGGATAGATAGTTGGAAGCAAAGTGATCGTGTCGCCGAGTTCCTGCTTTAGGTACTCCGACATCTCGCTCATGCGTGAGCAGCTTCCCGAGAACGAGATGTGGATCACTTCATGATCGGCCAGTACCTCGCTGAGGTCTTCGACATGCATGACCGCTTCTTCGGCTTCGTCACCGTGAAGCCGCTTTCCCCACGCGATGTATCGTTGCAACGGGACATTGTCATCAGAGATCCGATCGTAAAGAAGCGTGCCTTTGCCGTGCGGATCGGCGCTGACAAGTGCATCGCCGCCAAATTCTTTTCCAACGCGGACGATCTCAAGCGCGGTTTCGTTCGACAACAGGGAAGCCGCGACAGTCTCGAGTGAGTCAGCGAATTTGATAAGTGCGCCGTTGTGTGTGATTAGGGGCGCGTTTAGGTCGAGCTCGAGACCGAGAGGACGACCGTCGCGAAACCGGCGGCCGGTCGCGATTGTCACGAGCACGCCGCGCTCTTCTGCCGCGCGGATCGCGGCGCGATTAGCGTCGGGAACGGCTCCTTTCGAATTGAGAAGTGTGCCGTCGAGGTCGAGAGCGAGAAGCTTGATCATTGCTGATTAGATTCCGATTGTCGCTTCTCCTGCCGTTCTTTCTCCAACCACCGCTGATACTCAGCCTTGCCTCGTTCAAACTCGGTAGCCGACGCGTAGAACCAATGCGAGCCGTCATCAGCCTGAACATTTCGCACGTAGTAGATGTAATCAGTCTTCGCAGGATTCAAGGCCGCAGCGATCGCGCTTTCGGAAACAGATGAGATCGGCCCCGGCGGCAAGCCGCCGTACTTGCGTGTGTTGTATGGCGAGTCGGCGTCGAGGTCGCTGCGGTTGATAGTGCCTTCCCATTTGTTTCGCATCTTCGCGATATAGACGACCGTCTGATCGATCCCGAGGGGAATGCTTTTGGAGAGGCGATTGTAGATCACCGAAGCGACGGTCGGCCGCTCGCTTTCAATCCCGGATTCCGTCTCGATCAGCGATGCGATCGTGACGATCTCGTGTGGTGTGCGGCCAATGGTTTTCGCCGCGGACGCCCACTCCGGCTTCCACGTCTTTTTAAACTGCTCAACCATTATCTTGATGACGTCGACCGGTTTCGATTCACGCGGCAG
>JANMUW010000456.1:0-47468 GCA_031392105.1 Acidobacteriota bacterium
ACAGTCATTCCACACGACAAGCTCGAGAGAATTTCGGTCGGTAACCCAATTCGCATGTCCGAAAGGCGGGCTTGCCCCCGCTCTTCCGCGAATCGAGCCTGGTTAAAACTCTTGCACCCCAAGCCCCCGTTTCGGTTATAATAAGCAAGCAGACTGAATCTCCATCCTAGAGATTCCCACGACAAATCCTCAGCGATCCTGCCTTTTCTTTTAATTATGAACACCGAAAATATACGTCCCATAGCGCTTATTATTCTCGACGGATGGGGAATTTCCGACCGTACCGAAGGGAATGCCGTCGCGCTTGCGCATACGCCCTATTACGACCAGATATGTTCACGATTTCCGCGGACGGAGCTTGCCGCTTCAGGCGAACACGTAGGTTTGGCGGCCGGGTCATCCGGCAGTGCCGAAGCCGGACATCTTAATATAGGAGCCGGTCGAGTCGTTCAGACCGACATTGCCCGGATCGCCAATGCGGTCCGCAGCGGCGACTTCGAGCGAAACTCAGTTCTGCAGCCAGCAATGGCACACGCGGCGGCAGCGGGGAAGCCGGTTCATCTGATCGGGTTGTTGAGCGACGGGGGCGTCCATTCGTCTCCCGAGAATCTCTACGCACTTCTCCGGATGGCAAAGCGCGAAGGCGTCCGCGAAGTTTTTGTACACGGGATTCTGGACGGGCGCGATGTGCTGCCTCGGACGGCAGACATTTACGTCGAAGCGCTTGAAATAAAAATGGCGGACATCGGTGTCGGGCGCATCGCTACTTTGTGCGGACGCTTCTTTGCGATGGACAGCGGCGAGAACTGGGAGCGAACGGCTCGAGCTTTTACGATGCTCGTCCATGCCGAAGGCGAACGAGCCATCGATGCGCGAACAGCGATTCGAAACTCCTTCCTGCGAGGGATCGCGGACGAATTCATCGCGCCGATCGTGCTTGAGAAGGATACTGGCGTACCGGTAGCGACGGTCAAAGACGGTGATGTCGTAGTATTTTTTAACCACCGTGCGGACACGATGCGGCAGCTCGCTCGTTCGCTTGCGATACCGGAGGTTGGCCGCGCACCAACCAAACCCGCCCTCGAGGCCATATGCCTCACCGAATATGACCACAGTTTTAATCTTCCGGTTGCCTTCAAGCCGGAAACCGAAGGAAGTGTTCTCGGCCAGGTGCTCGCCGGCGATCACATCGCAAACTATCGGATCGCGGGAGCGGACCGTTTTCCCCATGTGACAAGCTTTTTCAATGGCGGCGCCGATCCGACTATCTATGAATGCGGCGCACAGGTCGAACTGCCTGGAGATCATCCTCGGGATTCCGGGCCTGAGATGGAAAGTTTCAAGATTGCGGACCGAGCCCTGCGACATATGAACTCCGAAGGAACCGGCGTGTTCGTCATAAACTTCTCCGCGTCGGCCATTGCGGCCGAGACGGGAAGTTTGGAACGTACCATCGAGGCCGTTCAATACGTGGATACGTGTCTGGGCGGGATCGTCGAGAAGATAAGCGAAGCGGGTGGTACGAGCATCATCACTGCGTCGTATGGAAGCTGTGAAGAAATGCTCGACGCCGCCGGACAGCCGAACAGGTTCGCTACGAAAAATGCGGTGCCGCTGCATATCGTAGGCGGCAACGTTGCGGCTCTCCGACTCAGGAGCGATGGAGCTCTTTGCGACGTGGCTCCGACTATCCTCGGTCTTCTGGGCGTTGAGAAACCCGGGAACATGACGGGGACGGACTTAAGGATCGTTTCGTAAGATCATCGGAAAAACACCCCTAGAAAGAGAAACAGCCAGAACAAGATCATTAAGACGAGGGGGAGAATTGTCGCGAAGAGACAGCCTAGATTTGCAAAGCTTTCTTGATTCCAGGAATACGGCGCCGGGCAATTCGGGCATATTTCCTTTTCCGCAAGGAAAGGCCGTCTGCATTTCGAACAAAGCTTTATTGCCACGTTCCTCAGAATAAACGGTAAACGGTTAGTGGTAAACGGTAAGTTCGCGTTGAAGTGGATTACCGTCTTTTCTCTGCTCTGTACTTACCACTCACCGTTTACCGTTTAGCACTCCTTCCCCTATAATTGGTTTTCTGTTTACTCATAAGAAAAGCAATTATGGTCGAAGAATTTGCGTTCGATAATACTGAAGAACGCCGCAAGAGCCGGCAAAATGGAACGGGTTGGATCGAAGTGATCGCGGGCTCGATGTTTTCCGGAAAGTCTGAAGAGCTGATCCGCCGGCTGAACCGGGCGCGGATCGCGCGACAGAAGGTGCAGGTTTTCAAACCGAAGATCGACGCTCGTTACTCGATCGAAGAGATAGCTTCCCACTCAGGCCAAAAGCACGACTCAAAACCAGTAAGTTCGGCAAAGGAGCTGATGGAGCAGATCAGCGACGACACTCAGGTAGTCGGTATCGATGAAGGGCAGTTCTTCGATATGGCGCTCATTGATGCGGTCAACGAGTTGGCGGCAAGGGGAAAACGCGTGATTATCGCGGGCCTCGACCAGGACTACACAGGAAGGCCCTTCGAGCCGATGCCGCAATTGCTTTCGATCGCCGAATTCATCACAAAAACTCACGCGATATGCGTGAAATGCGGAGGGACGGCAAACTATTCGCAGCGGACGGTGGAATCTGAAGAGCGTGTCGAGGTCGGTGCGAGCGACAAATACGAAGCCCGGTGCCGGAAGTGTTTCGTTCCGCATTCGGACGCGCCGACGCCCTTGTAGATTGAATCTTTTTAACGCGGAGAACGCGAAGTTGGAACCACTTTCCTTTCTCCGCGTACTCTGCGGTCTCTGCCTTAAAGGAACACTTAACCCTTGGGGATCTTCATCGAATACATGATTGCAGCGAACGTGTCGCGGTGTTTTTCAAACTTGTCGCCGTCGGTCGACACCATGATATTCAACTGTTGGTTCTGCCCAAGGTATCTTCTGAACGCGATCCACTGATGACGGCGGGCTCCGTCTTTGATCTCCGGCATCGATTCCACCCACTCCACTCCTTTGACGCCGTCGATCTCAAGCCATCTCACATTCTCGTACTTTCCTTGCTTTAACTGTTCGAGCGCCTGAGCGTAATACGCCTCGGCGCTGGTCTCGGACGGAAAGTTGTCAGGCATGACAGAGATGGATGCTATCAAAAAGCCGGTTGCCGGCGAACCGTAATTCAGGCTCTCCTTCATCACGCTCATCTTTTTGAAGCCCGAAGGCAGGCGCCACGAGATTCCTTGCTCGCTCCACGTCGTTTCGGTTCCGCCGTCGATTATTGCCTGCTGCGCGGCGGTTGGTTTTGGATTTTCAATACTGCCCGAAGGCGATGATGTCGAAGAACCGTTCGATGACGCTGAATTCGTGCCGGATCCACCCGACCCTGACAACTGCTTGAGCCTTTCGCCCATACCACAAAAAGTAAGCGCAAAAGTTATTACTCCTAACCACAAGATCGATTTCATTTGATTGCCTCCGGATGGATTTGAGAAGTCGAAACATTGTCGCAGATTCCGGTCAAAAATCAATCTGCGTCCGGTTTGCTATAATGAACACAACTCATGCATACGCCTCAACTTTTCGGTGATCTTTTGATCATCCTCTTAGTCTCCGTCCCGGTCGCATTCATCTGTTTGCGGCTCAAATTGCCGCTGCTCGTCGGATTGATGCTGACCGGGATCGCGATCGGCCCGTCGGCGTTCGGATTGATAAAAGAGATCTCCGCCATCGAGGTACTTGCCGAGATCGGCGTGATGCTGCTGCTGTTTACGATCGGCCTGGAGTTTTCGCTGCGGCGGCTAAGCGAGATGAAGAGGCTGGTTTTGTTGGGTGGCGGTCTGCAGGTAATCCTCACGATCGCGGTGACAGCGGCTGCCGCCTTTTTGCTCGGCCGATCGATCAACCAATCCATCTTTTTTGGTTTCCTGGTAGCGTTATCGAGTACGGCGATCGTGCTCAAAAGCTATGTCGAGCGCAATGAGGTCGATTCTCCACACGGCAGGGCCGGAATAGCGATCCTGCTTTTCCAGGACATCAGCATAGTCTTCATGCTGCTGGCGGTCCCCCTGTTGGGCGGCGAAGACATCGTTTCATTTACGTCGATCGTGCTGAATCTTGGGACCTCGCTGCTCGCCCTCGCGCTGCTCGTCCTCGCCGCGTGGTTCCTGCTGCCCAAATTACTTAAACAGATCGCCCATCTCCGCAGCCCCGAAGCGTTTCTATTGACCGTGGTCCTTCTTTGCCTCGGCATGTCGTGGGTGACGTCGCATTTCGGTTTGTCACTGGCGCTCGGAGCGTTCATTGCGGGAATGGTGCTTGCGGATTCGGAGTACAGTCATCAGGTCACATCAGAGGTTCTGCCTTTCCGCGACGTCTTCAACAGCTTGTTCTTCGTGTCGATTGGCATGCTGCTGTCGGTGACGGCGCTCGTGGCGAATATTGTCCCTGTGATCATGCTGGTGATCGGACTGATCCTGGTGAAGGCGCTGGTCATCTGGATGATCGTGCGAATTCTCGGATATCCTCAGAGGATCGCAACTATGACGGGTCTCGGGCTCGCGCAGATCGGAGAATTCTCTTTCGTACTAGCGAAAACTGGGCAGGGGGCCAATCTGCTTCCCGAGAACGATTATCAGAGCTTTCTCGCCGCTTCAATAATCTCGATGATCGCCACGCCGTTTCTAATTTCGGCGGCGCCGAAGATCGGTTATTTTATCCAGTCATTTCTTAAAGACGGTAGCGCGGCTGACGTGGAAAATAGCGAGGAAGATATTCACCTCACCTCCAGCGGCGGCCTGCAGCATCACGTGATTATCGTCGGCTACGGATTGAACGGGCGTAATCTTGCACGCGTCCTGCGCTCGGTCGGTGTACCGTACGTCATACTTGAGCTCAACGCCGACGAGGTTCGTCGTGCAAAGGCGAAGGGCGAAAAGATAAATTTCGGTGACGCGACGCGACGCGAAGTGCTTCTTCATGCCGGCATCGAACAAGCGTGGTCGCTCGTGCTAGCAATGTCGGATCCTGCGGCCGCGCGCAGGACAGTAGATCTTGCTCACCGGCTAAATGAAAAGCTGCACATCATCGTTCGCACCAGATATGTTGCTGAGATCACGGAGTTATTCGAGTTGGGTGCGTCCGAGGTGATACCCGAAGAGTTCGAAACCAGTATCGAGATATTTTCGCGCGTGCTGCATCGGTACGGAATCCCGCGGCGTGTTATCGAACAACAGGTCGGGCGGATCCGGCAACAAGGCTACGAAATGCTCAGGTCGGCGGTCACGCCTGCTGTGCCGATGAATGCGGCTAAGGTCGATCTCGAAGGCGCGAGTACCGAGACTATTGTTCTGGCCGAAGACTCACCGGCGATCGGACGGAACCTCGGCGAACTCGACGTTCGGGGCCAAAGCGGCGCCACAATAATCGCCATCGTTAGTGGCGGCGAGACGAAAATAAGCCCGGGTGCGAATTATAGATTGTCCCCGGGCGACACCGTGGTCTTACTCGGCCCCCCGGAGAAGATCGCTCGAGCCATTTCACTTATCCAGTCTGATGCGTCAGTCGGTGGATTTAATCCGTAACGAGTGACAAGTGACTAGTGACAAGTGACGAGTGGCGAGTGATTAGCCAGGTAGATTCTCGTTCCGAGTGACTTCGAGCAGAACAATGCTCAATTTTCGCGAGTAACTCGTCACTTGTCACCCGTCAATTCTCGTGCAAGAACTCTTTCTGCCTCCGTTCACTTCATAGAACAAGCTTTCCCCAGGGAAAAAAAAACGTTAAGAAAGGAGTTTGTTATGAAGTTGAAAACTATTTTCGGCGCAGTTGCCGTTTTGTTTGCAGTCTCGGCTATCACCGCGGCTCAAAGCCCTGCTTATCGAATCTCCGCTCCGTATTCACATAAGAATCTGACGATCTTCTTGATCCACGGGAAGAATGAGACGACGAAGACGAACATCCTCACGCTTCAAGAAGCGATGGAGCGAAAGATCCTTCGTGTCTACGAAACGTCGGATGTGAACGAGCTTGCCGTTGAGAACGTATCAAAGTATTTCGATGTGTTCATTCAATCGGGCGATATCGTGAAGGGCGGAAAGCAGGATCGGATCCTTGCAGTAAGCATCATCATTCGGGCACACTCCGGCCGGATAAAGATCGAAGCATTTTGCGTTGAATCGGGCCGCTGGCAAAAGCGCGGAAACGAAGATGCGGGACAGTTTTCTTCATCGAACGATCGCATCGTTTCGAAAGAGCTGAAGCTCGCCGCGAACGGCGAGCGCTCGCAGCAGGAAGTCTGGGCAAAGGTCTCAGAAGCTCAGGACAAGCTGAGCAAGAATGTAGGCGGCGCGGTAGCATCGGCGAGCTCACGCTCGAGTTTGCAGCTGAGCTTGGAGAATACAAAAGTAACGGCGACGGCGGATGAATACGTTCGCAAGCTCAGCAATCTGATCGACGGAAGATCGGATGTCATTGGTTACGCATTCGCGGTGAATGGAAAGATAAATAGCGCGGATGTGTATGTGTCGAACACTCTGTTCAAGAAGCTCTGGCCCAGAATGCTAAAGGCTGCGGCGATCGAAGCTGTTGCTGAAAAAGATACTCGGGCTGCATCCACTCCGGCTGCCAAACCGGACGAGGTCAAAGCATTTATGTCTGACGCCGATCGGGGCCGGGCAGAAGAACGGGCTTCGAGTGGCAGCACACGGATCGTCACTCGCGACCAGAAAGACAGTGCGGTATACGAGGCGCGGGATGAGAAGAGTAAGACCGTTGTTCATCGTGCCTATGTGAAGAAGCAGTAACACGAGAAACTTCGCTTGAAAAAGCTAAAGCCGCGCGTCTTTCTCGGCCGCGCGGCTTTCTCATTGGTCGAAGAACCCAATCCTAGTTGCCGGCCGGTGAGTCCTTGTTCATCTTGCCAAGCACCAAGCCGATCACTCCTCCCGCAAGCCCGCCCAGAACAGTCGAACCGATAACATCGGCGATCGCTGGAACCCATCCATTGGTGATATTCATGAATGCCGCAAACATAAGCTGGAAGCTTAAGGCGATGAGAAAGTAGATCTGAGCACCGCCCGACAACCCGCCGGCAAAGGTGCGGATCGTGGCCCACTTGTCGAAGATGTACGCTAAAAGGAACGCCGAGACGAAATTCGCCAGGACGAGCGGTATCCACGACGGCGGGTCCTTCATGAGTTTCGCGGCGTCGGGATTCATGTTCGGCTTCATCACCAGAGGATCAAGTAATAGTCCGTAGATGATGAATCCCAGAATAAAAAAAGCGATGCCGCCCGCGACCGTGGCTGCCACAACTCTTGAAAGCATAGAAGACTCCTTTTCGAAGAGATTACCTAAAGCCCTTGTTGTCGGAATCGGTGAGGCGAACATCGCGAAATTATAGGAGTTTCGCGCGAAAGTCAACGATGGTGCTTATGTCGATGCGACCATACGCTGTCGTTCAAAATGGGTTACGATCTCACTCGCCGTCTTGCGACCGACAAATGGCGAGAGCTCTTCGGCCGTCGCCTTCGCAATTCTCTCGATCGAGCCGAACTGCCGGAGCAGCTTCATCTTTCGTTTGTCTCCCACGCCGGGGATATCGGAAAGCTCGGATGTGAAATCGCGCATTTCGCGCCTCTTGCGATGATATTGGAGCGCGGTCTTGTGGGTCTCTTCACGTATCTGCAGAATCAACCTGAACGCAAGGGAGTTGCGATCGAATGGGATCGGATCGCCTTCGCGTCCGTTGATCAGGAGATGTGAGATCTCGTTATGGCGCTGCGGCGGCTTCACAAGGCCGACGAGCATGATCTGCTCGAGATCTAGAGATTGCATCGCCGCGGCAGCGGCAGAGAGTTGTCCCTTTCCACCATCGATGAAGATGATCTGAGGTAATGGTTTTTCTTCGGCGAGAAGGCGCTTGTACCTTCGAAAGACCGCCTCGTTCATCGAAGCAAAATCATTAGAGCCTTCGACGGATTTGATGATGAATCGCCGATAGTCCCCCCGAGCCGGCTTGCCGTTTTCGAAGACGACGATTCCGGCGACATTCTCAGCTCCGGAGATGTTCGAGATGTCGAAAGACTCGATGCGTTCGGGAAAGTAGGACAGCTCGAGCAGCTCTTGCAATTCCGCTAATACTTTTTCGCTGTCAGGTTTCAAAATGCGGAAACGCTGTTCGAAGGCGATCTTTGCATTCGTTTCGACGAGGTGGACGAGGTCCTTCTTCTCACCGCGCTTCGGATCGCATATCTTTACGCGCCGGCCGCGGCGTTCGGTAAGTGCCTTCTCCAGGATCTCGCGGTCCTCGAAATCGTTTGGGACGTGGATCTCGAGCGGTACGTAATCGGTCGAATAATATTGCGCCAGCACTTCGCCAAGGAACTCGTAGGGATCGAACGCGTCTTCCGACAAATCCTCCCAGAAAAATTCCCGGCGACCGACGATCCGGCCCTCGCGCATTGTGAAAAGTTGGAGCGCCAGTCGCGGACCCTCCCGATAGTAACCAAATATGTCGACGTCTCGATCTGCCGTCGTCGCCATCTTTTGCTGCTCCCCGAGAGCGATGACCGTGCGGTGAAGATCGCGGTATCGAGCGGCGATCTCGAACTTGCCTTCGTCCGAAAACTTCCACATCCGCTGCTCGAGATCTTTTGCTAGCTCTTTGTTTTTGCCTTCGAGCAAAACTTTCACGTCGCGTGCGGCCTCCTGATATTCGTCCTGTGTGCAAAGTCCCTTGACGCACGGGCCGAGGCAGCGTTTGAGATGATATTCCAAACACGGCCGCGGAAGTTTTCCGTTAATGTCGATGTCGCAAGTGCGCAGCTGGAATGCGCGATTCACGAGATTGAGCGTTTTCCTCGCGAGAGCTGCCGGAAGAAATGGCCCATAGTAATTCGAACCGTCGCGTTCGATCCGGCGCGTAACGACAACTTTCGGGAACGGTTCGTTTGTCAGCTTGAGATGCGGGTAAGACTTGTCGTCTTTTAGCAGCACATTGAATCGCGGCTTGTGCTTCTTGATGAGATTAGATTCCAGAACGAGCGCTTCGACCTCGTTATCGACGACGATGAACTCGAAGTCTGCTATTGCGTTAACCAGCCGTCGCGTCTTTGCATCTTGATTTCGGCTGGACTGGAAATACTGGCGGACACGATTTCGCAGGTTCTTCGCCTTGCCGACATAAAGGATCTTTCCGTCGGCATTTTTGTGCAGGTAGATACCTGCTGCGACGGGCAAAGATTTCAGCTTCTGCGCGATATCGGCCATACGAAAATCTACCACTTCGGAACTTCAACAATCAAAATTGACATTACCGTGTGTTTCTCGAAAATGAACTGTGTATTTTCAAGTCACGTTATTCGGAGGAACAAAATGGCAAAATCTATTGAGCAGACACGCGCGATAATTCAGTCGATGATCACGCTTGCGGGTGCGGCCCTCGGGCTCGTATGCGCCCTGGCGTGGAATGATGCGATCAAGTCGACAATGAAGTCGCTTCTTGGCGAAGACGACAGCCTCGCCGGGCTTTATACTTATGCGATCATCGCGACGCTGATAGCGGTTTTTGTATTGATAGCCCTCGCGAAGGCGGCCGCAAAAGTGGGCGGAGAAGCCGCCGTGAGCCGCGAAGCCGAAGGCTAAACGCGCACTCGTTTTTGCGCAACCGGAACCTTCTGAGCGAAACTCTGTATCGTGAAGACGGTTCTGACACGATCTGCGGTCGAAGCCGCTGAGTTCATAAAGCTCGGCGGCATTGTCGCATTTCCGACCGAGACGGTTTATGGCCTCGGTGCCGATGTATTTGACGAGAGCGCAATAAAGAAGATCTTCGAAGCAAAGCGGCGCCCGGCCGACAATCCGCTGATCGCGCATGTGAGCTCCGTCGATCAGATCGCCCAGCTTGCGATCGAAATTCCGCCGCACGCGCTACTACTTATCGAGCACTTTTTTCCCGGTCCGCTCACGCTAGTGCTTCGAAAATCCGAGAAGGTGCCGCTTCTGGCGACCGCGGGATTAGAAACGATCGGCGTTCGCATGCCGCGCACGGATCTTGCGAAAGATTTTCTTTCTGCGTGCGGGGTACCGGTCGTCGCACCGTCCGCAAATCTCTCGGGCCGGCCAAGCCCGACAACCTGGGATGCAGTAGTTGAAGATCTCGACGGCCGGGTCGACTGCATTCTACAGGGAGACTCTACCGAAATAGGCCTTGAATCGACCGTCGTGGATTGCACACGGGACATACCTCAGTTACTTCGGAAAGGCGCAGTTTCTCTCGAACTCCTTCGAGAGATCGTCCCCCAGATCTCGTTTGATGAGTCTAGCGACGGAGACACTCCTCGAAGCCCGGGGATGCGACATAAACACTATTCGCCGCGGGCTAAGGTTATTGTCATCGATGCTGGAAATTCTCTTTTCGGGACCGAGAATAATGCGGCGTTCATCGGACTGACAGCGCCTTCAACATCCGTGAACACAGTGAAGGTCTGTAGCTCGATCGACGAATACGCCGCTACGTTGTTCGAATTCTTTCGCGAATGTGATCGCCGGAACATCGCGGCCATTTACTGCGAGGCTGTTCCGGAAGAGGGAATCGGAGCCGCCTTGATGGATCGAATCCGGCGTGCCTCCGAAGACTAGTTCTGTTTCTCGCTTACCAACGTAAGGGCCCACTCGTCGTTGCTTTTCAAAATCTCAGCATGGATCAGATCGCTCTGCGTCAGGTGGTGGAGATATTCAGGAGGGATAAGTACGAGAGCAGTCGACTTTCCCAATGACCTCATTTCTTCCAACACTTCCTTTGGCCCGGTCAATCTTTCCTGCTTGCCTTCCGCATTGCGAAGCAACGGCCCCGACGCATAGAACTCCGCGTTGTGAGACACGCGGTGCATCGCCATCACCGGTATGCCGTCCAGGCCCCGGTCGTGAGCCGTAGCGAATAATGCCTTCACTGAGTCGTTTTCGGCAAAGGCCGGTGCGAACCCGACTATCGAGATCAAAACGACTGCCAGTGTCCCGGCTGCGACCGTCTGGATGAGGTATGTTCGTCCCACGCTCTTCTGCACAAATTCGTAAACGCAATGGGCCGACAGAATGATCGCTGCGGGAACGGCCGGCAGGATATAGCCTGGAAGTTTGGAGCCCGAGAATGAAAAGAAAACGAGGGGCACGGAAATCCAGGCGACGGCAAACAAAGGAAGGGAAGCTGAAGCTTGCTTCGATGATTCGTCCCTTGAAACGGGCTTGGGCGTCGTAATGTTCCTAACCAGACTCCACAACGAAGCCAGAAAGAACGGTAGCCACGGAATGGTCATGAGAGGCAGCACCCAAAGGAAAAAGTAGAACGGCTGTGGATGCTGATACTTGTTGGATGTGAAACGCTGAAAATGGTGTTGAATGAAGAACTGGTCGATAAATTCCCATCCATGCCGCATATACATCGGCACGTACCAGGTGGAGGCGACGACAAAAGCGAGTACGGTTCCCCAGAACACGCTTAAAATGAGCGTCTTGCTCGGCAAGCGCCACGACAGAAGGTAATAGAAACCAACGGTCGCAAACGGTAACACGATTCCGACGAGGCCCTTGGCGAGAATTGCGACGCCGATGAAGAAATAGAAAGACGCGAGCCATGACGACTTTCGCTCGAGATCGTAAATGAAAAAGCTGACCAGTGCGGCGGTAATCGGAAACGTCAGGATGATATCGAAACTGGCGCCGTGGGCAAAGGCGATGATCCCGATGGTCGACGCAGCGATCAGGCTCATCCAGTTTGGAAAGTCGTTCGTTGCCCGTAGTGCGTTGTTCGTTTTGGAATGTTCTACTCGCTTTCCAAGGATCCACAAACTCGCGACCGTGCCTAAACCGAATAACGCGGATCCAAATCGCGCGGAAAATTCCGAAACGCCGAACAGGTTATAAGAAACGATCTGAAGCCAGTAGAGCAATACGGGCTTCTCAAACCAGTGAAAGCCGCCGAGCGTTGGTGTTATCCAATCTCCCCGTTCGAACATCTCGCGCGCGACCTGCGCATAACGCGGTTCGTCGGGCCCAACCATCGGCAAGTTCAGTCCGGTAAAATAGACGCCGATTACCGCAGCCGCGAAAAGCAGCCAGACGAATGCGGAATTCGGAATGCGGAATGCGGAATCGGCTTTTGTCATCTAGGACTAAGTTCACGGAGAATGTAGAGTATTACTGAATTCTTTAGTCGATTCAAATCTGACCAATGGCTGAATCTCGAACTCCGCACTCCGCACTCCCCACTCCGCGTTCCGCAGTCATTGGCGTCGGTAGTCTTGGCCGCCATCATGCACGAAACTATGCCGAGCTTGCCCGCGAAGGCCGTGTGGATTTTGTCGGAGTGTGCGACGTCGACGCGGCAACTCGTGCACGAGTTGCCGCCGATAATGGCTGCCGTCCATTCGCGGATTGGAACGAACTGGTGGACAAGGTTGAATTAGTTTCGATCGCGACACCGACGGAAACGCATTGTGAGATCGCGTGCGCGTTTTTGGAAAAGGGAATACATGTTCTCGTCGAAAAGCCGATCGCTCTGACTCTTGACGAAGCCGATCGTATTATCGCCGCGGCCGAAAAGTCCCGCGCAAAGCTAATGGTCGGTCAGCTCGAGCGATATAATCCGGCGATGGTCGCCCTTCGCCCTTACGTGACGAGGCCGCTTTATTTCGAGATCCACCGCGTCTCGCCATTTCCTAATCGCTCGCTCGACGTAGATGTCGTGCTCGACGTCATGATCCATGATTTGGATGCGGTTCAATGGTTGGTGGGTGAGGATGTTAAGGTCTCCGGAATTCACGCCGTCGGCATTCCGGTTATTTCCGACAAGGTCGACGCGGCGAATGCGCGGATCGAGTTCGAGAACGGTACGGTGGCGAATATCACGGCGTCGCGGATCGGAACTGAAAAGATCCGTAAGACGCGCTTTTATCAAACGAATGCATACGTAGTTCTCGACTATGCGACAAAGTTTGCGTCTCTCACATCGCTGAATCCCGACGCCGCGCATCCGCTGCTTGGAATTTCGATTAAGCGTCTGGAGATCAACGACGTCGAGCCGCTTCGTGCGGAGATAACCGCGTTTTTGGATTCGATCGAAAAGGATGTCGCGCCGCCGGTAACAGGCGAAGACGGACGACGTGCTCTGGCGTTAGCGGTCGGTGTGCTTGAAAAGATCGACGCGCATTTGATCGGCGTGAGAAAGGCGATTGGTGGTTAGCACTGCGTGGATTTCTTTTGATGAATTGCGTCCGGCATCAGCCCCGCTGCTTTTGCTAAAACCACGGAAGAATTCTTTTACCAATATTTGGCTGAAGTCCGGATCTTTAATTCCCGCTTAACCTCCCGCCGCAGCGGGAGGTAATTCAAACGAGGCCGACTTTTTCGGACAGCCTCTTTTTCGTTAAGCCTTCGCTTCGTTCGCCAGAACCTCGGCCATTTTCTCCCGGATCGACTTCATCCACTCGCGAGTCCTGACGAGTTGTTCTTTGCCGCCCGGCCTATCGTAGACAACCTTCTCGAGGTGCTGGAACGCATCGGCCTGTTGCCACCTTTCTCGCAGCTCGGGCAGAAACGGTTCGATCTTCGCGAACACACCGATGTGCTCACCCGAGGTTTCGTTGAACATGTCGGCGTCGATCGCGCCGTGATTGACGAATGACGCGGCCATGTCCCAATAGGAAAGGACCATTCTTAAAAGCCCGCCCGTTTCGGGGTCCATCATCGCTTTCTCTACATCTTCGACTGACGTGGGATTGAACGTAAATACCCAATTTCGGGCCCTTCGCATCGTCTCTTCACGACGAAGGTCGTAAAGTTTCATTATCAGATCAGCAGATTTTGCTTTGCTCATTTATTTGCCTCCGGATTAAGATTTGTACAGTGAGTCTATTGCGACCCGATTTGAGTGTCAATTTGTTGAACATTAAGTTAATTTGGGTGTGATACGCCTCGGCATTTACCTTCGCCAGAATGCAAAACAAGATCTCTGAATTCCTGCAAACCCGAATCGACGCCGGTGATTTTCCATCAGCCGTTTATCTGGTGGCCGAGAAGGGCGAGATCGTTTTTCACGATGCCTTGGGATATGCGGTCGTCGAGCCGGAGCGGATCGAGGCTCAGTTGGATACGATCTACGATCTGGCGAGCCTGACAAAACCGCTCGTTACCGGGTTGCTCTTAGCGCTAAAGATCGAGTCGGGTGCAGCGGAACTGGACGATTACGCCCGGCAGCACCTGGGTGAGCTCGCCCGCAAGGGATTTAGTATTCGGGACCTTGTCGCTCATTCATCCGGACTTCCGGCCTGGATTCCTTTCTACCTATTCGCTCCGGGATTTCTTCGAGCTAGAGCGGGAAAAGGACCGCTGCCTTTTAGCGATCCAAAGCTAAATGAATTTGTCCTTACGAAGATTGAGACGACCGAGGAAAGTCGGGAACACCGAGTGGTCTATAGCGATCTCAATTTTATTCTCGTAGGATTCCTCACGGAGCGCCTTTTCGGAAAGGCGATGTACGACGCTTATGCGACTGAGATTATCAATAAGCTCGGGCTCGTCCGGACTTTCTTTGGAAATCTGGTGACCTTCCGACACGAGATCGCCGCCAGTGAAAATGGAAATGAGTATGAGAAAAAGACGTGTGTCGAACTAGGCTACCTCTCTAGCGAATCGACGAACCCTGTCGCTACCGTTCCCGGAGCGGATTCGTTTTTCCGGAACAATGTTATCTGGGGCGAGGTGCATGACGGCAATGCGTATTTCATGGGCGGAGCAGCCGGTCACGCGGGTTTGTTCTCAACTGCCGAAGAAGTATTCAAGATCGCCCAGCAGTTTCTTCCCCATTACACACGGCTTCTTAAACCCGAAACCTGCGCGTTGTTCCGAACCAACTTTACCAAGGGGTTGAACGAGGACCGCTCGTTCGCATTTCAGCTCGCCTCGACCAGTGGCTCGACGGCCGGCACAAAAATGTCGTCAGAAAGTTTCGGGCATAACGGTTTCACCGGCACATGCCTCTGGATCGACCCTGTCAAAGAACGGGTTTTCGTGCTCCTCACCAACCGTACTCATAACCATCCGCTTCCATTCGTAAATATAAATTCAGTGCGCCGGCAATTTCACGACCTCGCCATTGAGTTACTTGATACGCGATTCTCCGGCTCGTGAGTATTGTTTCGTGTTTTCCGTGTATCCGAGTGTTCCCTGTGATTTAGTGGTTAATCACTGGACATGGGGAGTACACTGAGAACACGGAAACAAGAGCACACTAAATAAGCCGTCCGAGCCTCCGTACGCAGAATTTTAGCAACTAAAGTGCTCGGCCATCCGTCAAAACCATGCTTTCCCCAAAGTATCATCTGCGCCCGGAGTTTACTTATGAAAAGGTTCGCACTCGCATTGGTTTGCGTAGGTTTATTGGGAGTATTGGGATTCGGTCAGACCAGCCGGGGTAGTCGTCCGCGAATAGCGGCCACTCCCGCTCCGGCCCCGGTTGCCCAGTCGCCAACGCTAAAAAATGACGTTCCAGCATCGTCGACCCGTAGGCCTCCGGTATTGGCGAATGATAGTGGCATTAGGCCGCAGAATCAGACGCCGTCGACGTCCTCGACACCGCCTGTGTCTGAAGAAGACGAGGTAGTGCGTGTCGAGACGAGCCTTGTGACAATGCCAGTGTCCGTTATTGATCGCGAGGGCCGGTTCATCTCAGGTTTGCAGCAGAACGATTTTCGGGTCTTTGAGAACGGAGTTGAGCAGAAGGTCGGCTACTTTCAGTCGGTCGAACAGCCGTTTACGGTCATTCTGATGATCGACGTTAGTCCCTCGACCGCGTTTCAAATGGACGAGATCCAGCAGGGTGCGATCACATTCGTGAACCAGCTCCGGCCGGGCGATAAGGTCATGGTCATGTCGTTCGACGAAACTGTACACGTTCTCTGCCGGCCGACGAACAATCGTGCCGCGCTCCGGGCCGCGATCTACGAAGCCCAGTTTGGTGACGGTACGAGTCTTTATGAGGCAGTGGATCATGCAATAAACCGCGAGCTCGTAAACATTCAGGGGCGCAAGGCTGTGGTGATCTTTACTGACGGTGTAGATACAACGTCGCGTCGTGCAAATTATCAGAGTACGCTGGCAGATGTAGAAGAAGTCGACGCGCTCTTTTATCCGATCCGCTACAACACGCAACGGCAATACGGTGGAATGGGCGGCGGTGGCGGAGGCAATCGACGTCGAGGCGGCGGCGTTGATGACTGGATCGGCATTATTCTCGGCGGCGGTGGCAATGTTCGGATGGGAGGCGGAGGACCGGCCGGCTCAAGCTCTGGTGAATATGCGACCGGGCTGCGTTACCTCGAGACCCTCGCGCAGAATAGCGGTGGCCGGAAATTCGAAGCCGATACCACGCAGAACCTCGAAGCGGCATTTGCAGGTATCGCCGAGGAGCTTCGTCGCCAATACTCGCTGGGCTATTATCCCGATAAAGTCGGACAGGTGGGTGAACGCAAGCAGATCAAAATACGGGTAATGCGCCCGAACGTTATCGTAAAGGCCAAGAATACGTACATCGTCGGGCAAAATGACAAAAAGTTTGCCGGGCGATAGATGGACTGATCTTGGTTGTAAGAAGGCGGCGTTTGGCCGTCTTCTTGTTTAGGAGCCAGTCGTTCGGAAATACATCTTTTCCATTACGTCCAAGCATCGTACAATCGTCTCTCGGCCATCGGCTCAAATCATGAAAAGATTCGGCTACGTTATCCTCGCATTGTGCGTATTTTCTGTCTTAATTGCCCAGGCACAGTCGCGCCGAGTGCCGCCCGGAAAGGGAAATGACAAGCCTAATGGGCGGCCGGCTTCAGCCTCAACCTCGCCTACGCCGACACCCGCTCCGACCCTTGTTTCCAATGTGCAGGACGAGGGAGACCAGTCGGACACCGGCGACGTTGAATCCGTCGACACTAGCCTTGTTACGATCCCGGTCCGAGTTATCGATCGAAAAAATCGCTTTATTGGTGGTCTACAAAAAGAGAGCTTTAAAGTTTTTGAGGACAATGTCGAACAGGAGATCGCGTACTTCACGAACGAGTCTCAGGCATTTACGGTTGCGCTCGTGCTCGACATGAGTTATTCGACGACGTTCAAGATCAGTGAAATTCAATCCGCGGCGATCTCGTTCATTGACCAACTGCGACCCGAAGACAAGGTCCTCGTTATCTCCTTTGACGAGGAGATTCATCTCCTGTGCGAACCGACGAGCGACCGCGGAACTATCTACAGGGCGATCCGCAGCACACGGATCGCGCCCGGTACGAGCCTCTACGACGCGGTTGCTTTGACGATGAACGACCGCCTCCGCTCCATAAAGGGGAGGAAAGCGATAGTCCTGTTTACGGACGGCGTTGATACGACGAGCCGACGTTCGCACGACCTTGAGAATTTGCGCGACGCCATGGAGCTTGACGCGCTGATCTACCCCATCCGTTACGACACTTTCGCGGATGTTCAGTCGATGCGGAACAAGACGATAATCGACATGCCCGGATCCAAGCCAAAGCCTCCGACGAACGGATCACCGTTTCCGACGTCAGTGCCCGGAGTGCCCACCGTAAGGTCTGCGAATGATAAAGGAACAACTGCGGCGGAATACAGGGCGGCAGAGGAATATTTGAACCAGCTTGCGGATCGCACGAGCGGAAGGATCTATCTGGCGAGTACTTTTGGTAATTTGAACTCGGCGTTCTCGAAGATCGCAAGCGAGCTTCGAGAGTTTTACAGTCTCGGATATTACCCGGCGAAGGAAGGTATTCCGGGCAAGATGCACCGGATCAAGGTCAAAGTCGATCAAACGAACGTTGCGGTGCGGGCTCGAGACATGTATGTAGTTCCGAAAAAGAAGAAGTTGAGGACCTCCTAAATTCAAATCTTAAATTTCAAATTTCAGATTCCAAATTTCAAACTCCAAAATTCAAATTTCGGAGATTCAGATCTCAAATTTCCGTTCCATCCGCAACAACCGCGCCTTTTGGAACGATGATTATTCCCTCACGAATATAAAAGCACCCGTTCGGATGATCGAAGTTCTCGACACCGCCCGCGTTTAGCAGCTTCACGTTCTTTCCGATCCTGACGTTCTTATCGATTATCGCCCGCCGGACCACCGTGTTCGTTCCGATGCCGACATGCGTAGTGCCGCGCTCGATGTTGGACTTTATCTCGTCGATCGATTCGTAAAAATCCGACCCCATAATGATCGAGCTTTCGATCCGTACTCCACCGTCTATCCTGCTTCGCAGACCGAATATAGAGTTGCGGGCGTGAACGCCGTTGAGGATGCAGCCCTCGCTTACCATCGAGTTATCGATATCGCAGTCATGTATTTTTGATGGCGGAAGATAACGGCTGCGAGTGTAGATCGGTGAATCCGTGTCGAAAAAATTAAATTTCGGCAGCGGAGAAGCAAGGTCAAGGTTTGCTTCGTAGAACGCGCGGATTGTACCGATATCCTCCCAGTAACCATCGAACAAATGGGCCTGGACATTGTACTTCTCAATTACCGCGGGAATCACCTCGCCCCCGAAATCCACCGCGGTCTCGTCTGCTTGGAGCAATTCGATGAGCTTTGCGTAGTCGAAAACGTATATACCCATCGAGGCGAGATACGGTCGTCGCTCCGACTCCTCTTCGGTCAGGCCGAAATTAGTCGTATCGACCCGCATTTCCTCTAGGGCATCGCCCTTCGGCTTTTCGCGAAACTGAATTATCTTTCCGTCGGCGTCCGTTTTCAACAATCCGAAGCCTTCGGCATCAGCTGCTTTGGAAGGAACCACGGATATCGTCACATCCGCGTTCGTTGCGTAATGTCGCTCCAGGAATTTGCGGTAATCCATCCGGTACAGATGATCGCCCGATAAGATCAACAGCGTCTTCACGCGCCAAGAACGAAGGTGCGGCAGGATCTGGCGGACAGCATCGGCCGTTCCCTGGAACCAGTCGGGGCTATCTTTCCGCTGCTCGGCCGCGAGTATTTCAACGAAGCCGGACGAGAAATTCGAGAAGCGATATGTTTGTGAGATATGACGATTGAGAGACGCGGAATTATATTGCGTCAATACGAAGATCTGGGTGATGTTCGAGTTGATGCAATTCGAAACGGGAACGTCTATAAGACGATATTTTCCGCCAAGCGGCACGGCTGGCTTGGAGCGCTCGCGTGTTAAAGGAAAGAGCCGAGAGCCGGCACCGCCACCGAGGATAACTGCAACGACATTCTCGTTTTGAGCCATAAAGGAAAAATGCTTCGAACTAGAGCGTTGCAACAGCATAGCCGTAAACCGTACCGAACCTCAAGAGGTAATACGCCCACCCCACCCGTGCTAATAACTCGTCAAAAATTGCAAGCAATCTGATGTATGATAGCGCGGAGTTCAAACCGCAAAATCCCAGGAGGCCCAAATGAAAAACTTGTTCGCGGCAACGGCGATTGCTGTCGTATTGTTCGTATTCTCCGGCACCGAGGCGATCGGCCAGACCACCTTGCCGAATCCGGTTCTTTACTTCTTAGGACAAGAATCCTATATCACAAACAAAGTGAACTTCATCCGATATCGGTACGGGGTCTTGAATTCTTCAACGTACCCCGATGCGATGTTTGCCGCCGCCCCCGCATTGCCGCCGTGCGGAGCCAATGCTAACTCGTCGCGCACCTGGGTAGATGTCTTCGATATGCGCGGCAAGCGGCTTTACGGATTTTGCGCCTTGGGGAAGAGCGACAATCTTAACACCGTCTGGTTTGCCCTTCCCGAAACTGAGGTTCCGCCGAGCTGGATCTACATTGAGCTGAATGATCGGCAGAACGGAACGAAGTATAAGTCAAACCTCGCCGAGACGACACTTTAAGTTGCTTGGTAGCGATACCGGAAGAATCGGAAGAGAGCAGCGATTCCAATCCCAGATGCGATGAGCATAAGCGCCGTGCGGATACGGTCGGCAGTAGTAAACTGATGTGCCGCCTGCTGCATGGCATCGATAGTTTGAGAAGCCGCGTCGGGTCCGAACATCATTCCGAGTCGCGGATAGATATATACGAACGTGAGAATCTCTATTCCTATCATTATTACGATGCTGACGAGGACGAGATTTCGGGTCTGCGCAATTCGCCATCCTGCGATCACGAATGCGACACCTGTGAGCAGCATGAGCGGACCGAATATCTGGAAGAAATAGCCCGGATGCAGCACTGCGTAAAAATTCCGCGTTGCTGTGAGCGACGACGGCACATTCGCAAACCAGTTCGGATACTCGACCATCACCGAAAATATGGTTCCACCCAGCACGATCATCATCAGGCAAAAGTACGCGGTGAACAGAAATGTCTGTAGTGTCTTCATTATCCTCTTAACCTTCCTAAGCTAGTACGCGTAAATCCTTGGTAATTCGTCTCAAGCGAAGAAGTTTTCGTGAACAATGCCGCTGCTAATCGCCGTATAGATGTGTTAGATTCCTATTGTTCGACTCGAAACCTGCTGATGACCGACCGCTGAAAACCGACGACTGACAACTGGCAACAATAACTCATGTGGTATTGGACGAAGATTTTGTTTTTGACACTGCTCGGCGCAATAGGGGTCTGGCTGATCTATGAACTCGTCACATTTCCGGCGATCGGCGATCTGCGAACAGAGAATCCGACGACGACGTCGATGATCGAGTATCGCCTCTCGGAAGCGAGATCCGAAGGACGCGAGCCACGCAAGTTCATGATATGGACGCCGATCGAACAAATTAGCCCGCATCTTCAGAGGGCGGTTCTTGCAGGCGAAGATTCGCGCTTCTTCGAGCACAACGGATTCGACTGGGAGGCGATCCAGAAAGCCTGGGACGAAGCAGTTAAGGAAGGCGAAAAAGAAGCGAGGGAAGAGTGTGATGCCGACGCTAAGACAAAGCAGGAGAAAAAGGATTGTGCTCCGAGCGAAGATGACTGGATCCCGCCTCTGCCTAGCTTCACCCGCGGAGCGTCGACCGTAACGCAGCAGCTTGCAAAGAATCTCTATCTTTCCGAAGATCGCAATTTTTTGCGAAAGGGAAGGGAAGCCATTTACACATATTTTCTCGAGCGCAACCTGCCGAAGAAGCGGATCCTCGAGCTCTATCTGAATGTCATCGAGTGGGGCGATGGCGTGTATGGAGCTGAAGCGGCGTCGCGAACGTACTTTAACAAATCAGCCTCCAATCTCACGCGCGAAGAAGCTGCATTTCTTTCCGCAATGATACCGTCGCCGCTCAACGTCTTTAATCCGCAGAAAAATAGAAAACGCGTGGTCAGAAGACAACGCGTGCTTCTCAAGTACATGAATTCGATGAAGCTTTCCTATCAGTAAGTGATCGCCGTCACATTCAATAAGGCCTTCCGCTCTATAACATCGAGAAAATCGGACTTTCTCCTGGGGGGAATTATGAAACGCACAATTTCGTACGGGCTTGTCGTCGCATTTATCACTTGTATCGTCGTCTTCCAACGTAACGACATCACGGCTATCATTGCCCATGCTCAGACGGCCGAGAAGGTCCCCGAGGTTATCGTTCTTGGAAAGGATGCGAAGCTTGGACAGACAACTTTCAATCACGTAAGCCACAACGGTGGGAAATACAGCATCGATGGGACGGGGCCGATCGCGTGCATTGAATGCCATCATGCCGCTCAGCCGGCGGCCGAGGTGCAAAAGCATCCGCCATTAAAGACTTCGTGGCCGGCTGATAGAACGACAACACTGACCGCTGAATTGTTCGCGAAGGGCCCTGCGGCCGCCGGGGTCGCCGCTTGCCGAAGCTGTCACGCACGAACCGGTGAGGTACCTAAACTTATGCCCACGATACCGGAGATCAAACACGAATCGAGTACTGCAATTATCTCACTCACAAATCAGCAGGCATTTCACCGAAGTTGCGCCGGATGTCATACCGAAGTAAAGAAAACGCTACCGGCGATGAAAGGACCGACAACGATGCAGTGCACGATGTGTCACAAGAAGGCGGCGTAATTTACAACGCAAACAAAAAGGCAGGCGACCAGCACCTGCCTTTTTTATTGTTCGAGTGAACAGTCTAGTTCGATGCGGCTTTAGCTTTGCCACCGCCGACGATCTTCATTTCATCAACGATCCACTTCGCGTCGCCGAATTTCTCGGTGACGAAAAGCACGTAACGAATATCGACTGAGATCGTACGGTTGCGTTCAGGATCGTAGAACATGTCGTTGCCGAGGCCTTCGTAATTTCCGTCGAAGCACAGTCCGACTTGTTCTCCGTTTCCATTCATGATCGGCGACCCCGAATTACCGCCGATGATATCGGTCGACGAAAGGAAGTTGACCACGACGCTGTCACCGTTGCCATACCTGCCAAAGTCCTTCGCATTCTGGAGGTCCTTGATCTTTTGCGGAACGTCGAACGGATTGATGCCCGTGTCCTTTTCGAGCATTCCCCTGATCGTCGTGAACGGCGTCCGGAACTCAGCTTCGCGGGGACTGTAGCCCTTGACGTTGCCGAAGGAGAATCGCAGTGTTGAGTTGGCGTCAGGATAAGGAGTGTTGCCACGCATTTCCGCGAGGCCCTGCTGGTATCGCAAACGTACAGAGTCGATTTTTGCTCCGAACGCCGTTGAACGAGCAGTCGCCGCATCCTTCTCTTTTTTCAAAGCGATGGCAAATGCCTTTACATCATCCCGCTCCGGACGATAGTCCATCGTCTGCGGACCGTAAAGGGCCATTAGAGTGTTGTCAGTCCAGTAGGTACCTTCCGCGATGCTTTTCGCAAACGCCTCTTCAGCCGTGCGGCGATCGCCCTTGTCCTTAAAGTAAGTTTCGGCCCATTCGAATTTCTGGCCCTCCGGCAGGTTCGCAAATGAACGCAGGAAGAACTTGATCATCTCGCGTTCATAGACCGGTTCTCGGCCGGCGATCGCTTTCTGAATGTCCGCGAGCTTGGCTGCTCGTCCGCTGTCAGGAAGCATCTTGCCCTCGCTGACCGCGGCATAAACCTGTCCGAGTATCGCGGTCTCTGGCGAAGGGATCCGGCGAAGGATGACATCACGTTTTGCGAATCGGTTTGACTCCGCAGACATTGATTTTAGTTCTGCGAGCACCGCGCCGTATTTTTTCTGCCGGTCAGCATTGCCGTTGATCCAGGAAGCGAATTGAGCTTCTTCCGCGGTACGTTTCTCGACGACGTTTGCCAGACGCAATCGCATGGCTCCACCGTCGAAAACCTTGAACGAGTTATCAAAATTTGCGATGTCCGACTGAAACTGGATCCGCTTTTTCTCGTCCGACTCGCCGATCAGTCTGAGAGAGTCGCTACGAGCGTCTAGCCACGCGGCGAGAAAAGGGAAGTTAGCGTCGCGGGCGTATTCGATCGACTGAGATTCGCGATACCGTGTCGTTCCTCCCGGATATCCCAGAATGAATACGAAATCATTTTCCTTGAGTCCGCCGATATTGATCGTCAAGAATTTTTTTGGCTTGAACGGTACGTTGTTGGGCGAGTATTCGGCTGACGTCCCGTCCGGCGCCGTATAGGCGCGGAGGAACGTGAAGTCGCCGGTGTGTCGCGTCCATTCGAAATTATCAGGATCTCCGCCGAAAACTCCGATGTTGCGTGGCGGCGCGTAAACGAGCCTCACGTCCTTGATCTCCATCGTCTGGAAGAGATAGTAGAAGTACCCGCTGTTCATCATCTGGACGCGGATCACCGAACCTTTCGGTGCCTTGGCCTCTTCGGCCGTTTTCAGGTCGTCCGTGTTCTTTTTGATCGCTGCTGCGAGGGCGTCGCCCGTCAGGCTATCGGTGCCGTTCTTGATCTTCGTAGTCACGTCTTCGATTCGTTGTGTGACATAGATCGAGTATCCCTTCGCTGAGATCTCGCCCGCACGATTGTCAGCCTTGAAGCCTGTCTCGACGAGGTCGCGGTCCGGTGTCGACGCCGAAACCAGGCCGTCGAACCCGCAGTGGTGATTCGTCAAAATCAAGCCGTCAGGTGAGACGAACTCCGCGGTACAGCCGATGCTCAGGCGTATGACGGCTTCGGATAAGCCGCCGCCGGCTGGGTTGTAGATCTCTTCGGGCTTGATCTTCAACCCGCGCTTCTTTAGCTGCGTCAGCGAGCCGATCTTGTCGGGCATGTACATTCCTTCGTCCATGCGGGCGAAAGCGAATGAGAAAGACGACAGCGTCACCGCGAACGTCAAGACGAGTGAGAGAAGAGCAGTTTTCTTCTGATTCATATACCAGTTGGTTCCTTAGTTTTTATTCGGATTGCGGCAAATACGAAGTATAACTAATTTGCTGTGGGCGCGCTATCAAACAAGAAAAGCGAGCCGTTGTTTCGACTCGCTCTTCAGATGAATGGTTGTTAAGAAACTGTTATCCGACCTTCTTCAGCTCCGTTGCTTCCGGCGGAAGAAAACGGCGGGGGTTGATCGGGCGATCGTTCAATCGCAGTTCGTAGTGAAGATGCGGGCCAGTCGAACGGCCGGTCGATCCAACGAACGCCATTACTTGACCGCGTGTGATCGTGTCTCCGATCTGGACATCGATCTTCGAAAGATGGCCGTAGCGGGTCTTCAATCCGTTTCCATGATCGACCTCGATCATGTTTCCATAGCCGCCTTTCCATCCGGCCTCGGTCACGACGCCATTTGCCGGGGCGAAAACCTGATCACCGCGCTCGCCGTCGATATCCATGCCGCCATGAAATTCATACGTGCGTCCGCCAAACGGGTTGCGACGAAAGCCGAACTCGTTATTGATCTTGCCCATGTGTGCCCACATCGCCGGGATCGTTGCGTGATTACTTGTGGCGTGAATTGCCCGAAGCTGCTTTTCGATCTCAGCATCCTCCGGGTCCATGTCAGCAATGCTCAACGGGCCGCCGCTATTTCGTGCATAGACGTCCGAAGCGTCAGGACGTGAATAATCGATCGTTTTGATTTGATTAGGATTTAATGAAAGCTGATTTAATGTTTGCGTTTCGAGGTTCGACGCGATGGCCGTAGCCTCGGAAAGATCTAGATTAAAAACTCCAACGATACCTGCTCCAAACGATGAAATACCAATTATTAAAGCCAGGCTCAAGAAACTGTTTTGCAAGAGCTTCTTTGAGACCTCCAGCCTGCGAATATAAATTTTTGATTTTGAAGAATGCGAAAAAAGAAAAGTAAAAAACTTACTCGAACTCTGCATTATGCTTTAAAGCTCCTTTCGTTGATTTTGCTTGATCACAAAGCAAACTTTGCGATCACATGGAATCACGCAGAGATAGCCGCGAGCGACTAACGCGAAACCTGAAAATGTCTAACTAAGAAAAACTACCCTTGGGATATGGCCGATCCGTCCCGGCCGATGTTTAGTAGCTGAATGCCTACAATAATAAGCTGAAAGCCATCGAGGGACAAACCGCGTTGGCTCGCCAGCCGATGGCCAATTATACCCTATCGTGGCCTGTTTGGACTAATCGCGATTTCGCCGGGCCTCATTCCAGCCCTTCAGGACCATAAATCCGATCCCGACGATGACGGCGACGAACACCAAAATAACGAGTATTTTCAACGCTCCCGTCAAAAATGCTATCAACGAGATGAGCGTCTTGAGCAAATAAATTACGAGAGCGAGGATCGCGAGGATGCTACCCCCAATTCCAGCTGCCTTCAAAAAGATCATGATAAAAGCTCCTGAACTGCCGAATAAAGAATTTATCGTCCCTGCCAGCCGCCGTAACGCGATTCGCCCCGGTTCTCAAAGTCGCCTGTTCGATAACGCGGCTCACTCAATGCACTAACAAATGTCGGTGACGTACTCGAACTATCAAAGTCCTGCCATTTCTGTTCGTCGGTTTTCGGTTTAAATATGTATCCCCGAAGGATGTAAATACCGAGTCCAATGAGCATCAGCGGCAAGAAGCCACGCATCAGGCCACGTAAGTTAAATACGTTCTGCAACAAGAACGCGGCACCAAGTACGGTTAGAACGATTCCCCATAGCTTTGGGTTGCCGGAAAAACGCTTCACCAGAATATCTTCCGCGACATCGGGCGTAAGTCCTGAGCGAATCGCTTGCGCGGTTCTCCACGCATCCAGCGCCGCGAACAACCACATACCCATAAATCCGAAGACGAAGAGCAGGGTTCCACCCGTCAGGATCGCCATCTGAAAAAGGCCGACAAAAACTGCGAAGTGGACGAGTGCTTTGACGGTCTGGCCATTGTAAGCCGCGCCCAAACCCGGGCACACGAAGGACAGAAGCGTGGCGACCAGCGGCGAGGTTCGCTTCTTGACGTAGGGAACGTAATTCGACTGACTTTGCTGCCGCAGCAAATCCACACCCATCACAATACAGTCCTGACAATAAGGGAATCCCTTAATGCGATGGTCGCAGGCGGGGCAAAGGGGCTTTCCGCATCCATTGCACTGAACCGCGGCAACATTCTGACTGTGATACGCACAATTCATTATTTCTTGTCCTCTACGAACGTCGTGCCGTTGATCGGTTCGACTGTCGCCGGTGCGTCGTTCTGAACTTTCCCATTGAAGGCATCCGCTCCCTGTTGATAGGTCTGTTCGGCAAGCTGAAAGCTCTTCGCGTAAACATCCGTCAGCGAGCCATCGGCGGAGACTGTCTGGCTGAAAACGAGAAACGCGAACATCATCATCATGGCGACCGGAGCGAGTTGTGGAATCGAGATCGGGAAACTAAATCCGCGAACCCATTCCTTGAAACGATCGGACATCGAAGCCTTCGCCGCTGCAGCTCGTTCGGTCCCGATAGTGCTCTGCAAGATCCGTTGATGGAGACCGGCCGGCAGCGGTAATTCGTCCAGCTTGTACGAGACGATCGCAGCGAGTGAGCGGACCACAGCACCCGGCAGGTCAGTGCAGTCGTTGCACAAAACCGCGTGCCGCTCCCATCGATGAAAAACCTGTGCGGGGAGAAACCCGTCGAGATAGTCCGTCAGGTAATCTTCAAACTCCTCACAATGCAGGGCCGAGTTGGGAACAGTGCTGGCGAGGATCTTGGCTTCGAGACGCGTCAGCGGCACTCGCGGTTCGGCGAGATCGCGACAAGCGGAAAGGGCTCCTTTTACGTCGTTCAATAGCGAGTGGCAGAGCGGGCACGAGATGGCGTGCTCGGCGACGGCCTTGAACATGGCCCGTTCGAGGGTCTTATCCAGATAGTCGATCAACGACTCTTCAAACTGCGAGCAGTTTATTAAATTTTGCTTCTCATACGTCATACAAACGTTCAGCCCTTGTTCGAACGACGGTTTTTAAGCCGTCATTTGCGTCCCACGCTTAAATCCCTTCGAAGAAGCCACCGATCACGGAGCCTGCAATATCTCCCATTGCATCGCCAACGACCTCAAAGACACCGTCAAGCGAGAATTCAATCAGGCCGCCGGCAGCCGATTCTGTGAGGTCACGGCCAATCGTGTCTCTGTTCTCTCTCGATTCATCCATACTAGATCGTCACCACTCGCATCCTTCTCAATATCTTCGCCAGCTCGATGCGTCCACGATTGATCCGCGATTTCACCGTCCCCTCAGGGATCTTGAGTACATCTACGATCTCTTGGTATGTCATCTCCTCGATGTCGCGGAGGATCACGCAAGTTTTCAAATCCGCTGGCAACTTATCAATCCCTTCCTGAACTTGAGCGGCCAGCTCGCGTCGCTCCATTTCCTTGTGGGCCGAAGTTCCGACGGCTCGTAAATGATACTGATGATCGTCCACCGTATCGGCCATCGTATTCTGCGGATTTCGCTGACGATGGCGATAGTCGTCGATTATCAAATTCCTCGCGAGTCGCATTAGCCAATTCGCCAGATCACCCTGCTTGGCGTCGTACTGGTCGAGCGTTCGATAGATCCGGATAAAGACTTCCTGCGTCAGATCCTCGGCGGCGTCCGGGTTTGATGTAAATCGGTACGCCAGATTGAATATCCGACGCGAGAACGCCTGTACGATCTCTTCCCAAGCCACGCCATCGCCCGCCCGCGCTCTTCGCACGAGTTCTGCACCGTTCGTTTCCACTGCAGCCTTTAAAGCTTCCAAATGACCGTCTCTCCGCGAGATATGCTGTTACAGCCCGCCTTGTCAATGCTAGCTTACGATACCAAATTCGCGAAAGTTCCCACAATATGGGCGTCCGCCGAATCGCCGGACGATATGGTTCACGACCGTCCCGCTCGCGTTTCCGGCGTTGATGCGGTATCGTTTTCTCTTTATCTCAACCGCGGAAGTATATCGATTTGCGAAAGTACGTTAAGTTCATCCTTCTTTTCTTGTTCGCTGCGCTTATCGTCTGGTTTTTTGGGCGCAATCTGAATTGGCAAGAGGTCAGCCAGAGTCTGCGAAAGGCGGACCCCTGGTTTCTGGGTTATGCGGCCGCGATAATATCGTTCGGCTATCTGCTCCGCGCCATTCGATGGCGAGTCCTTCTTGAGCCGATTACCCCTTCAAGCCTAAAGGAGCTCTTTGCTACCACAACTGTGGGATTCGCCGCGATATTCCTGATCGGGCGCGCCGGTGAGATCGTTCGACCGATGTGGCTTCCGATGCGCGATCCTCGTGTGAGGCCGTCAGCGGCGCTTGTCACGCTGGGCCTGGAACGGATATTCGACCTCGCTGCGCTAGCCTGCTTGTTCGCCTTAAATCTGGTTTGGATCACGCCGCCGGCCGGACGTGAAACTGAATTCGAGTACGTTGCAACGGTCGGATACGCCTTGCTTGGAGCGGTCATACTCGGGTTTCTCGCCCTGGTCTTATATCTGCGAATGTCGCCGCGGGTCGTCGCATGGGTGGGGCGAGTCACAGACAAAAGCTTTATACCAAAGCGAGTCCGTAGGATTATTCTCAGCGTACTTGAAAAGCTTTCGGGAGCCCTCGAAATACTAAGAGATTGGCGCGAGATGCTCCTTGTTTCGTTTTGGTCCTTCATGCTATGGCTTGCGATTTCGGTTCCAACCTGGCTGGTGCTTCTCGCTTTCGACCTTCCGTTCACGTTCAGCGATTCGATACTTATTATGGGAATTGCCGCCGTTAGCTCCGTGATCCCGACACCGGGCGGCGCGGCTGGTGCATTTCATACCGCGACGGCGGCTAGCATGATTTTTCTCCGTCCGGACATGCGTCGCGAGGATGCGGCGGCAGTTTCGATCGCAATGCATCTGGTTTACTTTGCTCCCGCGCTATTTTTTGGTTTGTATTATTTTCTTCACGGCGATATAAGTATTGAACGTTTTCGAAGCCTGCTCTCGAGCGACCACGCGGTCGAGGAGATCGAATCCGACTCGCCGAATCTTAATGGACAACTGAAAACGGAAAATGAAAAATAAAGCAGTTTCCCGTTTTACACTTCCGCTTACCACTTAATAATGCGCTGCCCATTCTGCGGACATATCGAAGACAAAGTAGTTGATTCACGCGAGGCAAAGGACGGCGACTCGATCAGGCGCCGCCGCGAATGTCTTGAGTGCGGCCGACGCTTTACGTCCTACGAACGTATCGATCAGATCCCTTACATGGTCGTTAAGAAGGACGGTAAGCGCGAGAGCTTTGACCGGAACAAGGTGCTCACAGGGTTGATGCGCGCTTCTGAAAAACGGCCGATCTCGATGACCCAACTTGAGACGATCGTCGACGAGATCGAAAAAGAGTTGCAGGATTCGAGCGACCGTGAATTGTCGACAAGCGAGATCGGCAAGATAATAATGCGCCGGTTAAAGGCTCTTGATAAAGTCGCGTACGTTCGTTTCGCATCGGTCTATCTCGAATTCGAAGATGCCTCAGCTTTCATGGCCGAGCTCAAAGATCTCGTCCGCGCTCGGACGCCCGTCAAGAAACACAAGAAAACAAAAAAGGGCATATAAAACCGGCGCGGCTCACGCCATAAAAACACTATCCTTCCTGAGCCGAGTAAAGCTATACTGGTAGTGTCTGAATCCTGCCTTTGATCCCAAAGCGTATGCCACGAAAAGAAGATCGATACACGTACTTACAAGAAGTAGAGCTTGAATTCGCGTCTGGAAAAAGCTCCGCCCGGATCAGTGACATTAGTGCCGGCGGCTGCTATATAGATACGATCGCTCAGCTTCCGGTCGGCGAAAATCTCACACTTCATATTTCCGACTCGACCGGCGAATCAATGGAATTCCAGAGTAAGGTCGCTTACATACTGGATGGATTTGGCTTTGGAGTTGAGTTCACCGATCTCACTGACGACCATCGCCGGTTTATTGCCGAGCTCGTTGCAGCCACTTCCCGCGAATCCTGAATCTTGTACATCCTTGCTCACATCGACCGTTACGCTTAACATAAATCGTATGGTCGAAATTGAAGACTTCCCGGTAGCTTTAGGCGAGACTGAAGCGATCGAGCCGATGATGCAGATTCCTCCGGAACTGCCGGCTCTACCTCTGCGCGACATCGTGATCTATCCGTTCATGATCGTCCCGCTATTTGTGTCGCGTGACAAATCCATCAAGGCAGTCGAAGAAGCTTTGAAGGAAAATCGGATGATCGTTCTCGTTTCACAAAAGGACGTCAATAAGGAAGATCCCGAGCAGGAAGATCTTTATGAAGTCGGAACGGTCGCGATAATAATGCGGATGCTGAAGCTGCCCGACGGGAGGATTCGGATCCTCATCCAGGGCTTGTCGCGCACACGTGTCGACTCGGTCAATGCCAAGGGCGATTACGTCAAAGTAAATATCACTCCGGTTTCCGAGCCTTTGGCTCCCGAGAACTCACTCGAAGTCGAAGCTCTCGTACGCAACGTTCGCGGCTCGATGGAACGTGCGGCATCCCTCGGCAAGAACATCTCGCCCGAAGTTCTCGCGATAATCGCCAACCTTGATGATGCGGGACGCCTGGCTGATCTTTCGGCTTCGAATCTCGAACTCAAGGTCGAGGACGCACAGAGCGTCCTAAATATCTCCGAACCGGTGCAGCGACTTCGTCGTGTGAACGATCTTCTGAGCAAAGAGATCGACGTGCTTACCGTTCAGCAAGAGATCAACACTCAGGCCCGCGCTGACATTGACCGCTCGCAGCGCGAATACTTCCTGCGGCAGCAGCTAAAGGCGATCCAGGGTGAGCTGGGCGAAGGCAATGAATTATTCGAAGAGGTCGAGGCTTACCGGAACAAGATCCTGAAGATCAAAATGCCGGAGAACGCGGAAGAGGAGGCGTTGCGACAGTTGAAGAAGCTGGAGCGCATGCATCCCGATACTGCCGAGACGGCGACTCTGCGAAATTGGCTCGACATAATCACCGATCTGCCTTGGTCAAAGCAGTCGAAAGATAATCTCAACCTTAAGAAAGCCGAGCGGATCCTCGACGAGGACCATTACGGCCTCGACCGGGTAAAGGAGCGCATCATTGAAGCGTTGGCTGTCAGAAAGCTGATGGAAAAGCCCAAGGGCTCGATCCTATGCCTGGTTGGCCCCCCCGGAGTTGGTAAGACGTCGCTCGGACGATCGGTTGCTCGCGCACTGAATCGAAAGTTTGTACGCCTCTCGCTCGGTGGACTGCACGATGAGGCTGAGATCCGCGGCCATCGGCGAACTTATGTCGGAGCGATGCCGGGACGCATTGTCCAGGCGATCCAACAGGCCGCGACTAACAATCCGCTCATTATGTTGGATGAGATCGACAAGGTCGGTGCCGATTTCCGCGGCGATCCGTCGAGTGCTCTGCTTGAAGTTCTCGATCCGGAACAGAACTCTAGTTTTCGCGACAATTACCTTGGCGTGACGTTTGATCTGTCGAACGTAATGTTCATGACGACGGCCAACGTGTTGGACACTATTCAGCCCGCCCTTCGCGATCGAATGGAGATCATTTCGCTGTCGGGCTACACCGAGGAGGAAAAACTCGAAATAGCTCGCCGGCATCTAGTCCCCAAGCAAATCGAAGAGAACGGCCTCGACAAAGACGATGTCCGCTTCGACCGGAGAGCACTTGGCAAGATCGTTAGTGAATATACTCGGGAAGCAGGACTGCGACAGCTTGAGCGCGAGATAGGAAAAGTTTGTCGAAAAGTGGCGAGGCGAAAGGCGGAAACTGAAGACAAGTTCAAGGCCGTTCGCGTGACTGTCGATAACCTCAAGGACTTCTTGCGACAGGCGAAGATCTTTAATGAGAGCGCGCTCAAGAAGGATGTGATCGGAACGGTTACCGGGCTTGCCTGGACGGCTGTTGGCGGCGACATTCTTTTCATCGAGGCCCTCAAGACAAAAGGCAAGGGCAAGCTGATGCTCACCGGGCAACTTGGTGATGTGATGATCGAATCCGCCCAGGCCGCGTTCTCGTATGCGAAAGCCCGGTTTAAGGAGTTGGGGATTGACGAGGAAGTTCTCGAAAACTTCGATATTCACATACACTTGCCCGAGGGAGCGATTCCAAAAGACGGCCCGTCCGCCGGGATAACTATGGCGACAGCCCTAGTCTCGGTTCTTGCTCAGCGGGCGGTCCGGAAGGATGTCGCAATGACGGGAGAGATCACATTAAGGGGCAACGTCCTCCCGGTCGGCGGAGTCAAAGAAAAGCTGCTTGCGGCGCGTCGTGCGAAGATAAAAACCGTGATTCTCCCGGAACCTAATCGCCGAGATCTAGAGGATTTACCTCAGGAAGTTCGTGACGATTTGAAGTTTGTCTTTGTAGAACACGTGCGCGAAGTTTTTGCGGAGGCTCTGCTCGAGGCGAAACCGGCTGCAAAAGCCGCAAAACGTTGACCGGGAGAGCCAGTTATGCTACTTTTAAGTCGGTTTGCTCTGTCACGAAACCGATATCAAGAGGAACTTATTGAGATTCTTGGCGTTTGAGATTGTGACGCCCAGTTTTTCGGTCGGCCTATAATTCGCCCTAACCCTGAAATTGATAAGACACGGAGTATAGACGAAGCTTAATGAAAACTGCCATATACAAGGGTTTCAGTACATCTGCACTTATAGTTGTAGCTCTCGCTTCATTCGCTTTTGGCCAGACGCCCGAGGTCGAAAAGGCTCACGCGCAGGTCAACAAGGTTCTCGAAGATTCAGGACGCCATTTTCGCGATGGATTGACCGCTTTAAAGGCAAACCAGCGGTCCGAGTCCGGTGCCAAGTTTGATCGATCGGTCGAGGTTTTCCTTTATTCCACGCTCAATATTCAAAAGGACCAGAAGCTTCAGTCGTGTTATTCCCAGTTGATCGAGACGATCTACCTGATGGAATTTCCCTCGGAGGCTAAACCGCCCCAGCTCAAAACGCTTTCGGTTTCGTGCGGATGGCGATGGAACGACGAGGACTTCAAGCTCGCCGATGCAGTTGCTGCAATGCTGAAGCCTTCGATGAAGAAGGTTGATTCAGCGATTCTGGCTGCGGCGGCTGGCAAGTCGGGCGGCCCTTCGATCGAGTCGACCATCGGGTTTAACTCACAGGAGTTTGAACCGTCACCTCTTGACGAGCTTTCGAGGCTTGAACTCACGACCGATGAACGGGATGTCGAGAACAACCCGATAGCTCAGGCACAATATCAGTACATTCAGTATGCCGTAGCGAACAAGTCGCTTGGTTTCTCGTTCCAGGTTCATCCGATGATCCAGCAGTACATCAACTACTATCGCGGCCGCGGACGCGGAACGATGGAAGTTGGTTTGTACAGATCTGGAATGTTCATGTCGATGGCTCGCCGTATTTTCCGCGAAGAGGGAATTCCGGAGAACGTGGCGTGGCTCGGGCAGGTCGAAAGCAGTTGGAAGCCGACCGCTCTCTCGTGGGCGGCTGCTTCAGGACTTTGGCAATTTATCCCGGGAACCGGTTCGCGATTTGGTCTCCGTCGTACGGCTCATGTCGATGAGCGTAACAGCTTTGACGAAGCGACCCGCGCGTCGGCCCGCTACCTGAAGTTCCTATTTAATCGATATGGAAATTGGGAGCTTGGGATCGCCGCTTATAACTGCGGGGAAGGTAACGTCGATCGTGCGATCCGTCGTGCAGGCGTAACTAATTTCTGGGCAGCGTACCCCTACTTGCCGCAAGAGACGCGTAATTACGTTCCAAATATTTTGGCGACGATCCTGATCGCAAACAATCCCACACAGTATGGATTCGGTCATGTCCGGCCGGCTCCGCCGCTGCGATACGACCGGATCCGAGTTCCTGCGTCGACGAATCTGAGCATACTTGCTCAGGCGTCGGACACGAGTGTGCAGTACATCCGCTATCTGAATCCGCATCTTCGATCCAACGCGACGCCGCCCGAGCCGTACATAGTCAATGTGCCTGCGGGTAAGGCCAACGATGTAGTCGCCGTATTCAAGCGAATACCTGCGTCGAAGATCAATAATACTAACCTGGCGAACTCCGTTACTGGCGAGACGTGGCAGACGGTCGCGAATCGCACGGGTGTAAGCGTCGGCGATTTGATGGCCGCGAATCCCGGGATGAAGGAGCCGAAAGGCAAGGTCTTTGTTCCCGTGAGCGGAAATAGGATCAATACGATTGCTTATTCACGTCCGGCCAATCAGACCAGTTCATCATCAGGAAAGTCGGCCCAGATCGTGAAGGCCCAGGCGGGCGACACGGTGGCGAAACTTGCCACCCGTCATAACGTTGATCCGGTCGAAGTGGCCAAGTATAACGGACTTCTGCCGAATTCAGTTCTCGGAGCTGGCCGCGAAATAAAGCTTCCGCAGGCCGGAATGAAATAAGTCTTGTACGTTTTTAACAGAGAAGCCGGGGCCATCAGCTCCGGCTTTTTTGTGCTCGGGCATTGAAGGATCGTCGTCGGACGGGTTTGAAATGGTGACTCCGCTTATCTATCATCTTCGAAGTGAAAATCTGGATATCGAAAAACTCGGAAGTTCCGGTGCGGGAACAGTTGATCGCGCAGGTTACCCTCGGCATTGCTTCGGGCGATCTCAGTATCGGAGAAAGACTACCGAGCACGCGCGAGGTCGCACTACGATGTGATCTGCATCCGAACACGGTTAGCGCAGCGTATCAGAGCCTCGTCGATAGGCGAATTCTCGAGTTTAAGAAGGGAAGCGGCTTCTATGTCGCGGAGTCCGCAAGCGAGCGAATTGAAGGGACGCGGGAGTTTGAACGGTTGATTGAGGATTTTCTTGAATCTGCCAAGTTACTTGGTTTTGTTGAGGCCGATGTAGTCAAATATTTAAGAAGACCGCGTAACTTCGAGCTGACGGATCGGTTTGTGGTGATCGAGTCCGACGAAGCGCTCCGCGAGATACTCGTTCACGAGATCTCCGGCCGCTTTCCCAAAACTAGAGGTATAAGTTTCCAACACTATTCGGCGGGACGGATCCCTGAGGGGGCTGCATTGGTTGCCATGCTGGATGAAAAGTCGAAGATCGAGCCACTTCTGACTGTAGGACAAAGATGCATTTACCTGAAAGGGCGTTCTGTTTCGGCTTCAATGTCAGGGCAAACCCGGCCCTCGCCCGACGAAACCATCGGAGTTTTTTCGGGTTGGGAAGGATTTCTTTCGTTTGCCCGAATAATGCTTCTCGCAGCGAAAGTCGATCCTGGCAGCTTGATTGTCCGCTCGACCGCGGACGACGGCTGGCAGGATGCTACAAAGCGTGCCTCGATCATTATTTGCGACACGGTGACAGCTTCTCGTCTCGATGGATCAGATCGTGTCCGCCAATTTCAGATCATTTCAGACGAGTCTCTGGATGAACTCGCCGGAGCAGCGACGTAATCACAAATGTTCTAAATCGCTACGGTCATAGCAGGCACGCTCCTTGCGATGTTGGAAGGGACAGTAAGGAGAAATTGCATGACCAATGATCAGCGAGAACAGAATCCCGATGTGAATTCTTATAACCCGGACGCTCCGTCAGGTGAGAGCCCCGGTTCCTCGAACAACGAAAATAACGGATCGAACGATATCGAGCGGAGCAAGGACAAGGACGTGATTCCCGTTCCTCCGGACTCAAATCCTGCGGCTCCCGTTGAAGAGCCGCCGGAAACCGAAGGCGCTCCGATTGGAGACGTTGACGACAGCCCGAAACGAATTGCTTGAAAATAGCGCTTGACAAAGAACTATATTGTAACTATTCTTGTTACAGTTATGGCGGCTAACAGTCAATTTTCAATGGCGGTGCACGTGCTGGCGATGCTCGCGAGGTCCAAGGATGAGAACGTCAAATCCGATTGCCTCGCGTCGAGTGTTAACACGAATGCGGTTGTCGTCAGGCGATTGTTGGGTCAGCTAAACCAAGCGAGTCTGGTCGTGTCTCAAACGGGGGCGAACGGCGGCTCGCGGCTCGCCAGATGTCCGAATGAGATAAATCTCGCAGAGATTTACAAGGCGGTCAATTGCGGCGAGGTATTCGCTCTTCACGCGAAGGCTCCCAGCCAGGATTGTTCTATCGGGAAAAATATTGAAGCGGTTCTCGGATGCATTCAAAGAGAGATCGACAAGGGGATCGCTGAAAAATTATCGAGGTACACGTTGCAGAACGTGTTCGAGATGGTCGAGCAAGGGAAGGCATCATAATTTTTTTGAATGCATTTGTAGCAGTTAGAGTTACAGAGAAAGGGTTGCGAAAAAGGGAAGGTACGAGGTATTCAAAAGAAATCGGCGAGCAAAGGGAAGCTATTTACGAACCGGGGAAGGTTTTTATGTCGAGTGAATTTGTAAACTGCATCAGGGAAAAGGTGATTACACCTCCGGGGTTTGTCCTGAACTGGACGTCCGGCCTGATGCAATTTTATCCGTGGGTTTTGAGGCTCGGTTTGGTTCTTAACCGGCTGGTGCAGTAAAAATTTTAGAGACGTAATCTTTGAGGAGTCAGAATCTGTATATGAAGAAGTTAAGTTTGGCGATCTTATTGTTTTCGAGTTTACTGGTTGCGTGCGAAGATCCGGCCGCGAATAAGGCGCGTGCGGTGACATCCAACGCTGCACCGACGGCAAATTCCCAGACGGCCGCACCGGTAAAAGGTGAAAGTTTAGCGATAACGCCCGAGAACTCGAAAGTGTTATTTACCGGTTCGAAGGTGACCGGAAAACACGACGGTGGATTCAACAAATTCACGGGGTCGGTCAACCTTGTGAATGAAAAGCCCGAGGAAAGCAGAGTAACGGTCGATATCGAAACGGCATCGGTTTTCACGGATGCTGATGGCCTGACGACGCATCTTCAAACAGGAGACTTTTTCGAAGTAGGAAAATTTCCGAAGGCATCATTTACGTCTACGAGCATTTTGCCTGATTCGGCAAAGGGAGCAGGGAATTACACCGTGATCGGTGATCTTGAGTTACGTGGCGTGAAGAAGTCGGTTAGATTTCCGGCGACTATCGCAGTCACGCCCGAAGACGTTTCGGTCAATTCAGAATTCGCGATCAACCGAAAAGATTTCGGCATCGTTTACGCCGGCAAGGCCGACGATCTGATCCGGGACGACGTGGTGATCAAGCTGGACCTAAGGACACCGCGGAAAAAATAATTTACACATTCCCGCGAGCTGAGCGAGTCGAATGGAAATTTTTCCTGTCTACTTCTCATGAGACGAGCGCAGTTCGCGGGTGCATTTTATGAAGGCATACGAAGTCCAACAATTCGGCATCGAGAACCTTGCCATCGTTGAGCGCGAGGTGCCCGAACCAAAGGCGAACGAAGTGCTCGTGCAATTTCGCGCCGCTTCGCTCAACTATCGCGACATAATGGTCGTTTCGGGTACGTATAATCCGCGCATGAAAATGCCCGCGGTGCCATTGTCGGACGGAGCAGGTAAGATCACCGCGGTAGGCGAATCCGTGACGAAGTGGAAGGTGGGCGATCGTGTGATGCCGATATTTGCACAGCGCTGGATCGACGGAGACACGAGTGAAGAAAAGCGAAGAACGTCGCTCGGAGCCGGTTCGCAGTGGGACGGGGTTCTCAGGGAATTAGGTGCGTTCGATGAGGAAGGTCTTGTGCGGATCCCCGATCACCTCTCGTTCGAAGAAGCCGCGACGCTGCCGTGCGCTGCGCTTACTGCGTGGCATGCACTCGCAGTTTCAGGCAGGTTGAAGGCAGGCGACACAGTGCTGACGTTAGGAACCGGCGGCGTATCTATTTTCGCCCTTCAGTTTGCGAAAATTTTTGGAGCTCGCGTGATCGCCACGACAGGGATTGATTCGAAGGTCGCGAAGCTGAACGACCTCGGTGCCGATGAGATCATTAATTACAGAGAGCGCCCAGACTGGGACAAGGCGGTGCTGGAACTTACCGGGAAGAATGGTGTTGATCACGTTATCGAGGTCGGGGGCTCGGGCACGCTTGGGAAGTCATTGACGGCAGTCCGGCTGGGCGGGCATGTCGCGATGATCGGCGCACTGACAGGACCGGGAGATTTCAGCCCGATAACTGTATTCATGAAAGCCGTCAGGTTACAGGGAATTTTTACCGGTTCGCGAACTATGTTCGAGGACATGGTCCGCGCGATCGAGGTCGCGAAACTGAAGCCGGTCGTCGACCGTGTATTCGGATTCGACGAAGCCCGTGAAGCAATGCAATATATGGAAAGCGGCGCCCATTTTGGAAAAGTTGTGATCGCGATCTGAGGTGATGGAAGAATTCTTAAAGCCAACAGAGTTTCTGGACAGCGATCACGAGAGTGTTCGCGAATACGCTGAAAGGAATTCGGCCGGTGCAAACAGTGACGTCGAGCGGGCGGTGAAGCTTTACTATGCAGTCCGAGACGGATTTCAATACGATCCGTATGTGCTCGATCTTCGGCGGGATGCAGTGAAGGCGAGTGCGCTGCTTACTAAAACGCGCGGCTACTGCGTCGAAAAAGCGATTCTGCTTGCGGCGTCTTCGAGAGCGATCGGCATTCCGTCGCGACTGAGCTTTTACATTGTTCGCAATCACATCGCAACGGAACGACTGGCGAAAGCTCTGGAGAAGGATTATCTCGTTTTCCATGGAGCGGCTGAAATGCATCTCGAGGGAAAGTGGATAAAAGCGACGCCCGCGTTCAATAAACGGCTGTGTGACTTTCTCGGAGTCGATCCGATCGAGTTCGACGGCAAGAGCGATGCTATTTTTCAAGAGTATGATCGGACGGGGAATGTGTTCATGGAGTATCTTCACGATTACGGCGCATTCAATGACATGCCGTACCAAATGTTTCTTGACGAACTCGACAAGCACTATCCGCATTTAACGAATAACCCGCGGTTTGTGACCGACGGCCTGGTGTACGACTTTAGAAAATAAACCGACAGCGCTTTACGCGTTAATAGAAGGAGAAATTATGGCAGAAAGAAAAGCGACAGCTGAATGGAACGGAAGCTTGAAAGAAGGCGCGGGAAAGGTTGCGCTCGGAAGCGGCGTGTTTGAAGGAGCGTTCTCGTTCGCAACACGAATGGGGGATGAACCGGGCACGAATCCGGAAGAGTTTCTTGGAGCTTCGCTGGCGGGATGCTACGCGATGGCGCTCAATGCGACTTTGGAAAAAGAAGGCAAACCTGCGCGGTCAGTTAAGGTCGAAGCAAATGTTTTCCTGGGTAAGGACGACGCCGGATTTAAGATCAGCCGAATCGATCTCGAAGCCAACGCCGACATCGCAGGGATCGAAGATGCCGAATTTCAAACTATCGCGGAGAACGTCAAGAAGACGTGCCCGATAAGTAAGGCACTTGCCGCGACGCCGATCAATTTGACGGCAACACTCGTTCGCTCGGGTACGGCGGGCTAGAGCGTTTTCGCAGCTTCGGCGATTTAGAGTGGCGATTTTGCGCGTTCAATAACGCTTCGCTATAATTAATGAGCAATACATAGGAGATTTCTATAATGGCGAACTTCGCAAAGGATGTAACGGATAGCAATTTTGAGAAAGATGTTTTAGGGGCGGACAAGCCGATCCTGGTGGATTTTTGGGCTGAATGGTGCGGGCCGTGCCGGATGATCGCGCCGTCGGTCGAAGCTGTGGCCGAGGAATATGGCGAAAAAGCCGGCTTCTTTAAGATGAATGTCGATGAGAACATGAATGTTCCGCAGCGCTACGGCATTCGCGGGATTCCGACGCTCATTCTTTTTAAGGGCGGACAGGAACAGGAACGAATTGTGGGCGCGGTATCTCGCGACGCTATTTCGAAGGTAGTTGGGAAATACGTTTAAGACTCAACGGCCGAATGATCAAACGCCTTGCCGGACGCTGTTCCGGCAGGCGTTTTTGCTTGTTTGAACGGCGAGTTAGTTGTACTTTAGCTGCATACTCGAGGTGACTACTATGACCGAATGTTCTGTCCTAACGCTTAGCGAAAAACTTGCGTCGGGCGAAGTTAACCTTATTGATGTTCGCGAGTGGCCGGAGTTCGCGGCCGGCCGAGTGCCGGGTTCGCGATTGATTCCAATTGGCCAGATCTCCGCACGCTCAAGCGAGATCGACCGCAGTCGCGAAGTCTACGTCATATGCCGCACGGGACGGCGGTCCGCTGAAGCTGCCGCAAAACTTCAATCGCTCGGGTTTGATAATGTTGTGAATGTTGCCGGCGGCTTCGAAGCGTGGAAGAAGGAGAAGCTTCAATTCGAGCGCGAGGAGAGAGCTCCGTGGTCGATCGAGCGGCAGGTGCGATTCACGGCCGGCCTTCTTGTATTCGCGGGTGTCCTACTTGCGATCCTTTTGCATCGCTACTTCATCGCGCTTCCCGCTTTGATAGGATTCGGACTCGCGTTCACTGCCGTTATCGATTGGTGCGGGATGGGAATACTTCTCTCGAAAATGCCCTGGAACCGGAGGACGGTATGAACTTCAAGCAATTCTATCTGGGTTGTCTCGCTCACGCGTCGTATTACATCGGTTCGGAGAATGAAGCCGCTATCGTCGATCCGCAGCGTGACGTTCAGCAATATCTCGACGAAGCAAATGCGAACGGCCAGACGATCAAGTACATCATAGAGACCCATTCGCACGCCGATTTCGTGAGTGGTCATATCGAGCTCTCCGGGAAAACCGGGGCACAGATCGTTTATGGTGCGCGGGCCGAGACGGCGTTTCCGACATTGAAAGTGACGGGCGGCGATGAGCTAACTCTAGGAAGAGTGAGTCTCAAATTCATCGAGACCCCGGGTCACACGCCCGAAAGCATCACGATAGTTGCGACCGATCTGAGCGACACGGAAGCGCCGTTGAAAATGTTCACTGGCGACACTTTGTTTTGCGGTGATGTCGGTCGTCCGGACCTGATCGGTTCAAAGGGTTTCACGTCTGAGGAGATGGGGAGCATGCTCTATGACAGTCTTCGCGGAAAGATCATGAAGTATCCCGACGAGACCGAGATCTATCCGGCTCATGGAGCGGGTTCGCTGTGTGGAAAATCACTTTCAAGCGAGACGTGGTCGACGCTCGGAGAGCAAAAGTCTACGAACTACGCGCTCAAGCCGATGAGCAAAGACGAATTTATTCAGATCGTCGCGAGCGATCAGCCGCAAGTGCCGGCGTATTTTCCAAAGAGCGCGGAGCGAAATCTAGCGGGGCCGGTAAGCGTCGACGATCTGCCGAAACCGACGAAACTATCTTCGGATGACGTCGCCAAGTTCGATGGCATCGTTCTCGATGTGCGAACCGCCGCCGAATTTGGTAAGAGGCACGTTCCGAATGCGATTAACATCGGACTATCTGGAAAATTTGCGACTTGGGCCGGGACATTCATTACAGTTGGGACACCGCTGGCGATCGCCGCAGAAACAAAAGAACAGGTCGACGAAGCATTCATGCGACTTGCTCGCGTCGGACTAGAGACCGTATCGGGATTCGTTCTGATGGATGAGTATGACGGCGAGATAAACTCGATCGAGCAGGTTAACGTCGCTGAGCTCGAGGCGGAAAGCGGCCCGCAGTTTGTCGATGTTCGGTTGCCTGGCGAATACGGTAGTGGCCATGCAAAGGGCGCGATCAACATCCCGCTATCCTCGCTCCCAAATAATATCGACAAGCTAGACCCGGCGAAGCCAACTTACGTAATCTGCCAGAGCGGTTATCGCTCCAGCCTTGCCACCAGCCTGCTCGAGAACGCCGGATTTGAAACCGTTGCCAACGTGACTGGCGGTACTAGCGCGTGGATCGATGCGGGACTTTCTACCGAAACCCAATCACAGTCGACGTGTGCGCTAACAAGTGGCGGGGATCAGAGATAGTGCTAAACGCACGGAACGAAACTGTCGATGAATCGTTCGATCCGTGCGTTTAGCGGTCAAATCACACCTCAAGGCTTAGCGATTCCGGCCTGCAACGCCGTTGCCAAATCCATTCCACTCTGCCACCGGTTGGTCTCCATTGCGGCCCCATTCTTTCACTACGAAAGCTCCGCTCGACGACAGTCTGATGAAGAAGAAGTTCATTGTCGGATCGGCATTCGGGCGCCAAACGCCGATGTCCTGGCGGCCATCGCCATCATAGTCGCCCCAGGCGCCGAAGTCCTGGCTGGGGTCGCCAAATATGATCGGCTGCGCTCCGGTACCGCCGCCGTCGCGTTCAAGGATATACCAGTGTCCCTGGTTACCCACGAATCTCACGACTCCAAAATCAGCCTTGACGTCGCCGTCCCAGTCGCCCGGTATGATCGAATCTGTGGTCAATCCCCAGTTGATGTACTCGACGCCTCCATCAGTCGACCGCCGGAGAACGAATTGCCCGGCGCCGCCGCCACCGTCCCGTCGTATACAGAAGTCGAATTTTCCATCACCATCAAAGTCACCGGGATTGGGAGCGATCGTCGTGATCGTTCCAAATCCCCACGGCCCGAAGGTAATATTTCTGTTGGGATTGTTCAGACTGCCGCGATAGTAGAAAGAACATTGACCGGCGGACACCGTCGGGCAGCGAAAGACCGCCGGATCGGCTTTGCCGTCGCCGTCATAATCACCTACAACACCCGGCTGGTCATCGCTCTGTCCAAAGGTCTCAATTCGCACTGTCCCTGTTCCGCTTTGCAAAATATAGAACTGAGCTGGTGTACCGGTTCGCCAAACAGCAATATCGTCCTTTCCGTCACCGTCAAAATCTTCCGCAATGGGATCGTCATTCTGCAAGCCCCACGCTACAACCGAGTTGTTGTCTGTTCCATTAATGTTCGTGTACCAATATTTCTGTGACAAGCCCTCCGGCGAAGCGGCCGAACCTTTCTCGGCGAGAGGTGTGTTTGTGTCACGGGTGATGACGTAATCCGTTTTGCCATCGCCGTTGAAATCGGCGTTAGCCCGGTTAATCACGGTGGTGCCATCCGCTGTTGCCTGGAAGTCATCGATGCCTACCCATTCGTCATTTCCGCCGGCGTTCGTAGTCATTATGCGAACTTCGACGATGGCTTGATTGTTCGCCGCCGCCGGCAGAGTGACGTCAACCGCCGTGACCTGCGTCGCGGTACTAACAGTGGTAGCGTCGGCTATGTATCCTCCCGGAACATTCGAGAAATCCCCGGTCCCGCCTGTGCGGAACTGAGTGTTGATCTGCTGTACTGCGTTGTCCACCGATGCGTCGAGGTCGCGAGCATTGTACCGGATGCGGATATTGCTTTGGCCCGTTGCGTTCAGGTAGAAAATAATAAATGGTGCGTCGGCGGTTCCCGATCCGTTGAGCGCGATGGACGGATTAGCGATGGTGTCGAATTCCGCTACTCCGCCATTGGCTAGGGTGTCCGGATTCGTTTGATTCGCGATCACATCGACGGCTACCGCGGCGAATGGGTCAAGGAGAGTTCGCGGATCGACATTGGTTGGTGACGCCGCGGTATAATCTCCGAGAAAACCGACTGCCCCCGGAACGCCCGACCAATCGTCATTTGCCGTAATGAGGGTTGCCGGCCAGGTTTGCGGAGATGTGGGCACACTCTGCGGTATGTTATTCGCGGAAACCGAAACATTGTGAAATCCCGCGAAGAAGAAGGAAGTTGTGGCAGCTAATGCGATGAGGCACCATAGCCTTTGAAGTTTGTTCATATTGTCTCCTAAGTACTCAAATATTCTCCTCTCAGATGGAATTGGTAAGGTTCGAGAGGGGGAAGGGAATGCGCAACGCGGGGAGAAAAACTGCGATTCTGCTTCGATTTTGGTGGCAACAGATTAGCACAAAAGCTTGGCGTGCCGAACCCCGGTAGCGGTTGTAAAGATCATTTTAAATGTTTAGGTTCCCCGCAAGATTTTTGATAAACTCGTCGACAAATCCAGAAAAACGCGGGGATATTTTATGAATTCGCGAAGTCTCTGTCTGCTGTTGTTATTGGCGTCGGGTTTTTGTGCGGAAGTGTCCGGACAGGACAAGACACCTGCGAAAGGCGAAGAGGACGAGGTTGTTCGTGTCGAAACCGAGCTCGTCGAAGTGCCAGTTGTCGTCACCGACCGAGCCGGAAAGCCGGTCTTAAATCTCAAACAGACGAATTTCACTATCTACGAAGATGGAAAGACCCAAGAGGTGGCAGATTTCGCCGCGACGAGCGCGCCGTTCGAAGTCGCTCTCTTGCTCGACACTTCCGGATCTGCGCGTTCCGATCTTCAGTTGATCCAGCGTGCCGCTCAGAGTTTCATAGATTCGCTTCGGCCCGGCGACAGGGTCTCGATAGTATCTTTCAAAACTGCGATCGAAGGTAACCGCCCGATCGCCGCTGCCGACCTCGTTAGCGAATTGACCGACAACAGAAATAGTCTCCGGTCAGCTTTGGAACGCGTCTCGACCAGCAACGGTACGCCTTATTACGATGGCCTCGTCCAGATCGTCGAAAAAGTATTCGGCAAAGAACCGAACGAGGAGTTTCGCGGAAGGCGTGCACTTGTCGCATTGACCGACGGTGTCGATTCGACCAGCGTCTCAGGTTTTGAGGAAGCACGCGAGGGACTCGAACAGGCGGGAATCATTAGCTACTTTATTCAAGTTGATACTCGTCCGTTCTTTGAGGAAGGGTTGCTTGGCCCGTGTGAAGGTGCGACACGATTTTCGGCGGCTCAAATCCGTCGTTACTATCGGAGCTTTGGTGCCCGATCCAGTGTCGAACAGACGACCAATTTCTGTGACCTGGGTGATTTTGAGAGACTCGCGATAAGCAAAAAGCTCTACGAGATCGCAGACGTAGAAATGAACGCGATCGCAAAGATGTCGGGCGGAAAAGTCTTCGTTGCGGGTGATCTCACGGACGCGCGAAATGCCTTCAAGAGCGTCGCGGCCGAGATCGGTACGAAGTATAGCCTTGGCTACTATTCATCGAACGGAAAACGGGACGGCGGCTATCGCAAGATCCGTGTCGAGCTTCGCGGAATGCCCGCCGGAGTGCAGGTCCGGGCAAGGGAAGGTTACACCGCTCCGGTAAATTAGCAGCGGACAGAACTCGAATGTTAATGAGCGTGCTAAAGTTTTACATGGCGGCACGCTCGTTTGCATTAGGCTTTCCGGCCGCACACCATCATGAAGTTTAAGCGAATTTGTTTACTTGTTCTCGACTCCGCCGGCATCGGCGAAATGCCAGACGCCGCTGATTGGGGTGACGCCGGAGCGGATACACTTGGCAATATTTTGAAAAGCCGAAAGGTCGATCTCCCGAATCTGCAACGATTGGGACTCGGGAATATCCGCGAGCTTTCTCAGCTGCCGGCGGTCGAGCATCCAACAGGATCATTCGGAAAATGTGCATTGAGGTCTAACGGAAAAGACACGACTACCGGACATTGGGAAATGGCCGGCATCATCTTGGAAAAAGCCTTTCCAACGTATCCAGATGGATTCCCACCAGCTGTTGTCGACAAATTCGTCGATCAGGCGAAAGTTCCGGGCATTCTCGGCAATGTTCCGGCATCGGGAACCGAAATCATTAAGGAACTCGGTGAAGAGCATGTCCGAACCGGGAAGCCGATCGTCTACACTTCAGCTGATTCGGTTTTTCAGATCGCCGCTCATGAAGAAGTCGTTCCACTCGAACGCCTGTACGAAATCTGTCAGATCGCGAGGAAACTTTTGGATGGAGAGCACAAGGTTGGACGCGTCATCGCACGTCCGTTTCTCGGCACCGTCGCGGATAATTTTACGCGAACTGAGAATCGTCACGACTACGCCGTTCCGCCTCCAAACGAAAACTTGTTGCTGATACTGAAGGATGCGGGGCTGGACGTTGTTTGTATCGGCAAGATCGCGTCGATCTATGACAGTGTTGGTGTGACCGAGGATCTGACGGCAAAGAATAACGAACAAACGGTCGATCAGACTATCAAAGCCTTCAAAGAGAAAACAACTGGAATTATTTTCTCAAACCTTGTCGACTTCGACATGCTCTACGGCCACCGCCGCGACACTGAAGGATATGCCGCGGCACTCGAACGCTTTGACAAGCGATTGCCCGAAATCATCGACGCGATGAACGACGACGATCTTTTGATAATGACCGCTGACCACGGAAACGATCCGACCAAAAGCGGCAGCGATCATACTCGTGAATATGCGCCGCTGCTAGTTTTCGGAAAGTCGGCAAAGGCGAGTGTAAATTTGGGAACTCGAGACAGCCTGGCCGATATTGGAGAAACGATCGCTGAGAATTTTGGCGTGCGACTTAAGGCGGGTAAGAGTTTTTTGAGCGAGCTCTAAGATCTAGTCGTTGAGATGTGGTTTAAACTCAGAAACCGCGGAGTTCGCAGTGGAAAATGTTCCTGCTCTGCGATCTCCGCGGTCTCCGCGTTTAGATCCTTATCTAATTAGCGACTACCAGCGATTGCCGCCTCCGCCGCCTCCGCCGTATCCTCCGCCGCCACCGCCGTCGTATCCACCGCGTCCGCGATCACGGCCACCACCACCGCCGCCGTATCCACCACGTCCACCGCCACCGCGGCTTTCCTGCGGCTTCGCTTCGTTGACCTTCAACTCGCGGCCGTTAACTTCCTTGCCGTTGAGTTCCGCGATCGCCCGCTCGCCGTCTTCTTTGTTCGCCATTTCGACAAAACCGAAACCGCGCGAACGGCCCGTTTCACGATCTTCGATCACGTTGCATGAATCGACAGCGCCGATCTCTCCAAAAATATCGTTGAGATCCTGATTGCTCGTACTGAAGGGAAGGTTTCCCACATAAAGTTTCATTGACATTGACTTTTAATCTGCCCGGATTGTCGGGACTTTCCAAAAGAAGCGTCGAATCGGTGCATCGAAACGAAGACCCGATTTCGGATACTCAAAATTGAGAGCTACTTCTACATTTTCAACGGGACCCGCTCTCTCACTTATCCAAAACCGTTTAAGACGAAGCGCATCATAAAAACTGACACGAGAGTCGGATTAACAAAAAATATGATGCACGACTCGCCTAGAAATGGCAAGGCCTCTGGATTGCGGATTTGGGATTGCGGATTGCGGATTTCCGAAGACCAGATCGGCTCGCTGAGTTTGTTTTATTGAACTGGAACATAGGAAGATGACTCACGCGAAATCCGCAATCCGCAAT
>JANMUW010000121.1:0-1736 GCA_031392105.1 Acidobacteriota bacterium
ATAAGCCAGCACCTATGAAACACCTCGCAAAGCTCGTAGTTGTTTTTGCCTTCGGGACCTTGGCAATCGCCGTCCTTCTTAATACTGTTAACCCGTCGGCGAGTCTTGCCCAGGTAGCCGGAAAGCCGACTCCGACGCCGACTAATGTGAGCGGAAATTCAAACACCGTGAACTCAAAACCCGCGTCGAATACGCCTGCACCTCAAGCGGCGCCGGCGGCAGGCGACAAGAAAATTCCAAAATCGTTTACTCTCGGCAAAGACAGCCAGACTGAAGACGGGGAAGTTCCGTTCGACCACGATTCACACGCTTTCAAGATGTACAGTCCCGACGGCAAATCAGCGATCGGCTGCGTCGAATGTCATCATACCGACCAACCTAAATCAGCATTGAAGCCGCCCCTCTCGACATCGGAACGTGATGTTGCGTTGACACTCGCATCGTGGCAGGTGTCGTCGCAAAAGGTCAACGAATGTCGGAGCTGTCATTTTCAGAGCGGATCCATCCCAGACGGCAAGGCGTTGCCCGCGGCAACCTATACCGAACGCGGAAAGCAGGTCACCAAGGATCTCAATAACGAGATTGCGTATCACATCAATTGCAATACCTGCCATGACGCCGCCGCCAAACTTCGCCCGGAATTGAAAGGCAGACCGGGGTTCGCGATCGGGACGGACTGCAAGACGTGTCATCGGCCAAACTAGATGGGATCCAAGCGTTGCGCTAATTGCGGCGAAGAAGTTGACGACGCGAAGGCGTTTTGTCCAGGTTGCGGCAATGCGTTTGTTGAAGAGGAAGAGCGCGAGACGCTCTCCGGGTTCGATATGTCGAACGACACAATTAAGCTCGGAGATACGCTTTATAACCAACTCTTGTCCGACATGGGCCTGAGTATTTCGAAAGCTCCGAACAAAGGCGAAACTATTGTCGAATCTAAGCCACGTGACCCTTCTATTTCGCCCGCGGTTGAATCGGTTAATACTAAGCCGTCGTCCCGGAAGTGGCTGATCCTCGGCGTGGTCGCGGTGATGGCCGTGCTGTTATTGTTCTTACTTGTGCTGGTGATTCTGATCTTGCTCTGGCCACGTTTCGCCTGAGCCACCCTTCTCTTAAGTTCAACTTTAGAAATGCCCCGTGTAATCGAAAACCACGAGCAGATGATCGAGGCATTTCAAAATGTGCCCATGGTCTCTGAACTCGTCGAGAAGTTGCCGAACGGTGAATTTCGAAACGAGCTGGACATGGACATCATTCTGTTCGGCCGCAGCTATCGTGAGAAACAAGTCGGTCCATACGCGCGTCTTCTCGAGTATCTTCCGGGAGAAAATATTATTGTGGGCGGTACGTGGGAGAGCAGCATCTTCTACATTCTCGTCGACGGCGTTCTTGAGGCGACGATCACCGATCATGACGGCGGGCGCAAAAAAGTCGGTGAAATTCCGGCGGGCAACTCATTCGGCGAAATGGCCCTGCTATCGGGCACGCGTCGAACGGCGAGTGTTTCGGTTGCGACCGATGGAACACCGGCACGTGTGCTCGAGTTAACTCGGCCGGCTATCCGGCTTCTCCGGTCCTTACCCAAATTCGCGAAAGCGCTCGATCGCAATTACCGCGCATACGGTCTGACCATAACCCTGAAGGAAATTCAGCAATTTGCCGGGCTCGATATGGGTGCGGACGTCTTGCGACGGTTTACCGATGCGGCCCGATTCGCCGTTTACGAAGAGGGCCATGTC
>JANMUW010000154.1:0-11152 GCA_031392105.1 Acidobacteriota bacterium
CCTACACACCGGTCACCGGCGGTGGCGGCGCCCCCGTTGGTTACGATCGCACAGTGACAAACATCAGATGGACGTTCTCCGGTAATTTGAGTCCGGGATCGCCGAATAATTCGGGAGGCGTCACCTTCACCGCACGCATTCGATGATTCCTCTCCGGGATGTGGTCCCGTCGAATAGGCGTTTACAAAAGCTCTATTCCCAAAACAAACCGAAGGTTCGGTAATTCTTGTACAGCCACGGGAAAACTACCCCGCCCATTCTCCCCACCGAGCCGAACTGCTCTCTAACCTTCCGCGAAACCCCCACATCGGTAATAGCAATTAGCTTAAGGTTTTGGCACTTTGTCTCGGAAGTTGAAAGGCGAAGCCGGTTGGCACATCGGTTGCGAATGGTGTGGTCGAGGGCTGCGTCGTGATCACCCGAAGTGTTTCTATCACCCTGGCAGCCAAATCCAACAGTCATACACCATTAAGAACCCCCTTACTAAGCTCACCCGGTAAGGGCGCAAGCAAATCATGAAAACCAGATCGAAATTATTCGCTATCGTGAACCTGGCGATCTTTACCCTCACACTCGGGTTAGGTTACGAAACTGCCCACGCCCAAAGCCGTTCGACCGCGCCGGTAAAAGCCGGACGGACCGTCGCAGACACCACCAGCGAAGCCATCAAGAACGGAGTTACATCCTCAATTGACCAATCGGCAGGCCTCATAAAGATCCCGCTTCCGATAGCGGAATTCGATCCGACAATGAGCCATGAAGTATTCGAGGACTTTCTGAACGGGAGCAACGCCACGCCGCTTGAAAAAATAAATCAGCTTGCGTACGCCGGTGGTGGAACAGGTCAAGGATGGGGATATACGACTGCATACGAAGATGCCTGGGGAGTTATCGAAGCCCGGCATGGAACAGGTCCTAATTCGCGGCTCGATTTTGTAGGCAAGTCACCGAACATGTTTGCTGTGGCTCTGGGCGTCGGTACAGGGTATGAGTATCAAGTCCGCTGCAACTTTGCGAATCTCTCAACTCCGACCAACCGCTTTGTAACTTTCGATGGTTTTTTCGACGGCGACACCGTCGATCCGGAATTCAACCGGGGCATTTTATTCCGGTACTCGGATGACATTAACGAAGGGCGGTTTCAGGTCGTAGTGCGTCGAGCAGCAGGGGACGAAACTCTGATCGACACGGGCGTCACACCGTTTGTCGATACGTGGTATCGGCTTAAGGTTGTGGTCGATGCCTCGGGCACTGAAGCGCAATTCTTTATCGACAGCCAACTGGTCGCGAGTGTTACCAACCTTGCTACCGGCACGACTAATCGCTATACGGCAGAATCGAATAACGATCGCCTGACGGGGAATACGCCTTTTTCTTCCCGCCGCTTCGACTATGTCAGATACAGGGCGACCTCCGGTCGCGGCTCGCGTCTCTAGTGCGAGGAATACGCTCGGCAGCTTGTTGCTCGTCGGAGAAAACGATTGACCCTTGACGGGTCCCCATGAATTCCACTCGGCGTGTTGCAAAGACGAAAAAGTGCAACCGCCGTTTTGGAAGTTAACGTATCGCGAAGAATATGCCGTTACAAAGAAAGAGCATTCCTTTCGAAAGCACATCTCCGCAATTTACGATGCCTACTTCACCAACCAGCGTCATGGACATCGAGTATCCGACAAGGTCGAACGGTGATCATCAGAGGGACAATCTCCTGATCGTCGACGACTCGGCGACGATTCGACTCTCCTTCAGTCGGTTGTTGTCGAAAGGTTATGAGTGCTTTCAGGCAACCTCATTCATGGAGGCCCTGGACGAGCTTCGAGAAAGGGAGTTTGCGATCGTCATTGCCGACATTCAAATGCCGGGAATTTCAGGCGTCGAACTCCTTCGCAAGATAGTGGAGAAATATCCGGACACGGCGGTGATAATGGTGTCCTCCGTAAACCGTCCCCAAGTGGTCCTCGATACGATGCGCGAGGGTGCGTTCGACTACCTGATCAAACCGTGCGATCCATACCTGCTTCAATTGACGATCGAGAGGGCACTGGAACGCCGAGCCTTGCTTCGCAACGCCACTAAGTACAAGCGCGACCTTGAGGCACGGAACACCGAACTTGCGGAAGGCAAAGAGTATCTTCAACGCCTCCAGGCGCAGATTGTGCAAAACGCGAAAATGGCATCGCTCGGCAGGCTTGCTGCGGGTGTCGCTCACGAGCTCAATAATCCCGTTGGATTTGTTCTCGGTAATCTGGAACTGCTGGGGGACGACCTTAGCAAGCTCCTTCGGTTGCTCAAGTTCTACGAGACCGCCGATCTCAACGAGGATGTATCCGCAGGGGCAAGTGAGATCAAGGAAGAGATCAAGTTTGGCTCCACGGTGAATGAGCTGGAGTCGATAATCTCCGACTGTCACGAAGGTGCAACTCGAATCCGCGATATCGTTCAAAATTTGCGGACCTTCTCTAGGTTGGACGAAGCGGAGTTTAAAGAGATCGATATCCACGAAGGGATCGATTCGACAGTCAGGATGCTGCATCGGTATTTTGGCAGCGGAAATATTTCGCTTGTGCGGGACTACGGGGACATCCCGAAGATCGAAGGATTCTCGGGACAGCTTAACCAGGTATGGATGAATCTGTTGGCCAACGCTGCAGACTCACTTTCCGCAAAAGGCGGTGAGATCAAAATTACCACGCGAGCGAAAGACGGGTTCGTCGAGGTTGCGATCGCAGATACCGGCCGCGGTATCGCACCCGAGCATCTGGAAAATATTTTCGATCCCTTTTTTACGACGAAACCTGTTGGCGAAGGTACCGGATTAGGGTTGTCGATCTCATTCGGAGTTGTTGAGCGGCATCTTGGCAACATCGAGGTTTCCACAGAGCTCGGTAAAGGTACGACGTTCAAAGTATCGCTGCCGGTAAAAGCGGTAGATGGGGAAGAGCAGGGAACTGACAACGACGAAATAGGAGGCAAATATGAACTATAAGATCTTAGTAGTGGACGATGAGCCGGCAAACACGCGGATGCTCGAACGAATATTCCGGGACACCTACGAGGTGATTACTGCCCAGTCGGGCGAAGAGGGGCTTGAGTCGCTGAACATCCACGACATCGCGCTTATCATATCGGATCAGCGGATGCCGGGAATGACCGGCGTCGAATTCCTGAAACGGTCGGCTGAGGTCAGGCCAAATTGTGTTCGAATTATCTTAACCGGATACACCGACGCAGCGGATCTGGTCGAGGCCCTGAACTCCGGAGTTGTATATAAATACGTCACCAAACCGTGGGTAAATTCCGATCTGTTGCTGACCGTAAAACGGGGGCTGGCGCATCACGAAACGATCAAGGCGCAGCACCTTCTGCATCTTGAGAATATGCGTCTACACGGACGCGTGACCTCTCTAGAGGATGGAATCATTAAGCTCAGTGCCGAGCTTCTGGCTTTCAAAAATGAAGAGTGGAGCGAGCGCGCTGTCCGGATCCGGCACCTCGCCGGACTTCTCGGGAAGACCTTGAATCTGGACAATTCGTCTCTTGTCACGCTTGGTCAGGCTGCGTATCTCCACGGCATCGCGGATGTCTTCGTGCCCAATGGACTGCTAATGCGAAGGCGCGAGCTCACGCAAAACGAGCAAATATTTGTGAATTCGTCTCGTGAGCGCGGTCTCGAGCTTCTTGCCGAGTTGACCGAGGCGAAAGAGATCATGCTCGCTCTGAAGCATCAGTATGAACATTACGACGGCACGGGCAGCCCGGACGGCTTAGCAGGGATTCAGATCCCACTTTGTTCCCGGATCATTGCCATCGTCACGGAATTCGACAATTTAATACTTCCGTCTTCGGGCTCCCCCGGAATCGCGGACGACGAGGCCCTGAGCGAACTCCATCGTCAGGCCGGTCGGAAATTCGATCCCAGGATCGTTAAGGCGTTCTGCAGCTCGATGGCGCTCGACCCTATGCAGAAAATGTACGCGACGGAAAGCTCGGCTGTTTATGCTTAGGCGCGTGGCGTTCTTGTAGGTCGATTGAATTTAACGAAGTTTAAAGGGAAATAGGCCTTTTGACTGTTTTGGTATATAGTTCGCTCGATTAGTCCCTGTGCCCACCACAACGTTTTTTCGCCTGGATCTTAGGGGCTACATGAAAACGGAACCCTCCCGTACTGTACGCTTTTCAATAGCTCTCCTTGCACCCGTTGTCATCGCAGCTGCGATGGCACTATCTTGGCCTCTGTTTGAATCCAATCCGGTTACGATATTCCTGTTGGCTGTGGTGATCAGCTCCTGGTACGGCGGCCTTTGGCCCGGACTCTTCTCGCTCGGTGTTTCACTTCTTGCTGCCAATTTCTTCTTCATTGAACCGTATTTCGCTTTTGGGGTGCCGGACCGGTCCAAAGTAGTTCAGATGGCAGTGGCGCTGGTTGTTGGAGCTTTCCTTAGCGTGGTATGCGAATCGCTTCGGAAACAGCGGGCCCGGGCGGAAGCCGAAAAAGTGGCGGCCAAAAACAGCGAAGACCAGCTTGATGCGATGGTCAATACGATCCCGCAGCTTGCTTGGATGGCACACCCGGACGGATACATTTACTGGTACAACGATCGGTGGTACGAGTACACGGGAACCACTCCTGAGCAAATGGAAGGATGGGGATGGAAGAGCGTTCACAACCCGGAATTTTTACCGACAGCAGTGGTGGCATGGCAAAAAGCGATCGCCGACAAGATTCCGTTCGAAATGGAATTCCCGCTTCTCGGGGCCGACGGTGTCTTCAGAACATTTCTGACGCGAGTTCAGCCGCTCAAGGACGATGACGGCAATGTCTTGAAGTGGTTCGGGACAAATACCGACGTTGACGAGTTGAACCGCGTGCATAAGACACTGAGGGATTCACAGGAGAAATTAAATTCAATGCTCGCGGCGGGTTCGATCGGGACGTGGACTTGGGATATTGTCGCCGATCGCTTATCCGCTGACGCCTTCACGTCTCGGATGTTCTCGATCGAACCGGAGCGGGCCGCTAAGGGCTTGCCTGTAGAAGAATATCTGAAGGCGGTTTTCGAAGAGGACCAGCCTGGCGTCTCAGCGGCTCTGGCGGAAGCAATTGCGACCTGCGGTACGTACGATGTCGAATATCGGGTAAGGCAAGACACGAAGAATTTTACTTGGTTGGAAGCACGCGGTCGCGTCGACTGCGATTCGAAGGGAGCGGCTGTTAGTTTCCACGGTGCTGTGATGGATATCACAGAAAGGAAACTAGTCGAGGGACAGGTGAGGCAAAGTCAGGCCCAACTGACCGCGATAATTGGATCGGCGATGGACGCGATCATAACAATCGACAACGACCAACGAATCATACTTTTTAATACGTCTGCCGAGACGATGTTCAAATGCGAAAGTAAGCAGGCGATCGGACAGTCGATCGAGCGTTTTATACCGGATCGATTTCGTGCGTCGCACGGCGATGATGTGAGGCGATTCGGTAAGACTCACGCGACGACCCACTCAATGCATTCGCTTGGTGGAATCTTCGGGTTGCGGGGCGACGGCGAAGAATTTCCGATCGAGGCGTCGATCTCACAGATCGAAACCAACGGGCAGAAATTTTATACCGTCATCCTACGCGACATCACCGATCGGACCCGGGCCGAAGAGCGTTTCCGGCTGGCGGTCGAATCCGCCCCGAACGCGATGGTCATGGCCGATAATGACGGCGCTATCGTTCTTGTAAATTCTCAGGCCGAGAAACTCTTTGGCTATGACCGCTCGGAGCTAATTGGGAATCGGGTCGAGACGTTGGTGCCTGAAAGATTTCGCTCGAGACATCCGGAATATCGTGCACGATTTGCCGCGAAGCCGCAGGTCAGGTCAGCGGGCGCCGGGCGCGACCTGTATGGTCTGCGAAAAGATGGAGTCGAGGTTCCGGTCGAGATCGGATTGAATCCGATCGAGATGGAGGGCGGCACTTATGTGCTCAGCTCGATCGTCGACATCACGGCCCGAAAGAGCGCGGAAGAAGAGGTGCGTCGCCTCAACGAAGAGTTGGAACATCGCGTCGAAGAGCGGACCGCCCAGCTCAAAGACGCGAACAAGGAGCTTGAATCGTTCTCCTATTCTATTTCCCATGACCTTCGCGCTCCGCTCCGCCACATCGATGGATTTGTAAAACTTCTTTCGACAAATGAGGCCGGACGTCTCGAGCCCACTTCCGAAAGATATCTACACGTGATCTCTGAAGCCGCCGGGAAGATGGGAATGCTGATCGATGGCCTCCTTGTTTTTTCCAAGACCAGTCGCGCAACGATAAACGCCGTTCGAGTGGATTTGAATTTGCTCGTGAGCCGGGCAATGCATGAGCTTGGCCATGAGATGGATGGGAGAACGATCAGATGGAACATTGCGGACCTGCCTGACGTCCAGGGTGACGCGACTCTGCTGGGACTGGTTGTCACGAACCTCCTTTCGAACGCTATTAAGTACACGCGGCGGCGAGATGAGGCGGTTATCGAGATTGGGGCGAAAGGCGAGCCCAACAACCGCGTAACCATTTTCGTGCGGGACAATGGTGCCGGCTTTGATCCTGAATACGCGACCAAGTTGTTCGGGGTCTTCCAACGCCTTCATCGGGAAGAAGAATTTGAGGGGATCGGGATCGGGCTTGCCACCGTGCAAAGGATCATGAATCGGCATGGCGGAAGAGTTTGGGCCGAATCCGAAGTCGACAAGGGGGCAACATTTTATCTGACTTTTGAGAAGTCGCAGGGAGACCGTAATGGACACGAAGAGGATCTTGCTGGCCGAAGATAACCTGAACGATGTGGAATTGGTACTGGCCGCATTGACCGGGCAGCGGCTGGCAAATCACGTAGAGGTGGTGAATGACGGAGTCGAGGCGCTCGACTACCTCTATCGTCGCGGAAAATTCGATGGTCGTGGCACCGCAAACCCGGTCGTTGTTCTCCTCGATCTCAAAATGCCGAAGAAGGACGGCCTCGAAGTATTGGCGGAAATGAAGAAAGATGACGCTCTGCGTCACATTCCCGTCGTCATCCTAACGTCCTCGGGCGAAGAGCGGGATCTAGTTGAGAGCTATAACCTCGGTGTTAACGCCTATGTTGTAAAACCAGTAGTCTCCGAGAAGTTTGTCGAGGCAATTCGTCGGATCGGCCTGTTCTGGCTGCTTACTAACGAACCACCACCGAGTTCCCGCGAAGATGACCAATAGAATATGACTGCCAAACCCCTCAGTATCCTTTTTCTTGAAGACACTCCCGAAGACGCTGAGCTCGCGCTGGCCGCGCTTGGTGAGGCGGGGTATGAATGCGACTCGGTACGTGTCGAGACTCGCTCGGACTTTCTTGCGCGATTGGATTCAGGAGAGAAGTTCGACCTCATACTCTCGGACTATGATTTGCCGACTTTTGACGGACTCTCCGCCTTAGGGCTTGTTGTAGAAAGTAAGGTGGATATTCCTTTTATTCTTCTGTCGGGGACGCTGGGCGACGAAAAAGCGACGGAAAGCCTTAAGTTGGGGGCGGCGGACTACACATTGAAAGACAACCTGTTTAGGCTTCCTTTCATTGTTGAGCGTGCATTGAAAGACGCTGAGGATCGTCGTCGAAGGAAGCGCGTCGCACGCGAGATCAAGCTACAGGCGGTCGCGCTCGAGTCGGCTGCGAACGCGATTGTCATTACAGATGTGGATGGAGCGATCACTTGGGTCAACGCCGCGTTCACTGCATTGACCGGATATTCGTCCGAAGAATCCGTCGGCCAAAATCCCCGAATACTCAAATCCGGAAAACACAAGGACTCATTCTACAAGGATCTGTGGGAGACCGTGATGGCGGGAAAGGTCTGGCACGGCGAGATTGTGAATCGGCGCAAGGACGGCACAACTTATATCGAGGATCAAACGATTACGCCGGTATTCAACGAAGCCGGCGAGGTGACAAATTTTACAGCCATCAAGCAAGACGTTACGGAACGCCGCCGGGCCGAGGAACTGATCAGGAGTAGCGAAAAACAAGTTCGTGACATTCTGGATAACATCGCTGGCTTCGTCATGCTTCTGGATACGAAAGGCATAATTCTCGACGTGAACGGAACTCCGCTGGATCAGGCCGGAGTTAAACGAAAGGATGTCATCGGAAAAGAAATCGGCGAGACCGATGCGTGGCGTTATTCCCCCGTTGCGCAGCGACGAATCCGGGAAACCGTAAGACGTGCGGCGGCCGGTGAAGTTATCGCTGAGGATTTTTATCCGATGATGGCCAACAATGAGATCGCTACCGTTTTCAGTGTCTTTGCACCGCTTCGCGATTCAAGAGGAAAGATCGTAAAGGTGATCGGGTCTGGGTTTGACGTAACGGAAAGAAAGCGCGCGGAAGAGGAGTTGCTGAAAAGTGAGGAGCGGTATCGTGATCTTGTCGAGAATGCTCACGACATCATCTACTCGCACGATCTGCAAGGGAACTATACTTCGATAAACGAAGCTGGCGAGCGCATTACAGGTTACTCGCGTGACGAAGCACTCCGAATGAATATTACGGATACCATTGCCCCCGAGTTTGTCGGAACAGCGCAAGAGATGCTCGCTTCGAAGCTTAGGGGTGAGGAGAGCTCGGCATATGAACTTGAGATACTTGCAAAGAATGGCGAGCGGATCTCAGTGGAAGTAAACACCAAGCTGATTCTGCAAGATGGCCAGCCGGCCGGAGTGCAGGGGATAGCTCGGGATATCACGGGACGTAAGCAGATGGAGCTGCAGTTGCGACAGGCTCAAAAGCTCGAGTCGGTCGGCCGGCTTGCCGGCGGTATCGCTCACGACTTTAATAATATGCTGACTGCCATCAACGGCTACAGCGACCTGACGTTGAGGCAACTGCCCGACGGTCATAAACTACGCCGAAATATCGAGGAGATAAAGAAAGCGGGCGAGCGTTCTGCCTTGCTGACGAACCAACTCCTCGCATTTAGCCGAAGACAACTTCTTCAGCCCCAGATCATAGACATAAACGAAGTGATCTCAGATACAACGGCCTTGCTGAACAGGGTGATTGGCGAAGACGTAAAATTGGTCACGGAACTTGATCCAAATGTTGGCAGGGTGAAGGCGGATAAAGGACAGCTGTCGCAGATCATAATGAACTTGTCCGTCAATGCACGCGACGCGATGCCCGGCGGAGGTCGACTGACGATCTCGACTGGAAATGTCCGCGTGGATTCGGAGTACGTTAGGCGAGATCCCGGTCTGGTTCCTGAATTAGACTATGTTCGCCTTTCGGTTTCGGACACAGGAACCGGAATAAAAGAGTCGGACCGCCAGTATATTTTCGAGCCGTTCTTTACGACAAAAGCGGTTGGTAAGGGTACCGGCCTGGGTCTGGCGACGGTGTACGGCATTGTCAAGCAGAGCGGAGGCGGCATCAACGTAATAACTGAAGTCCAAGTCGGAACAACATTCGAGGTTCTCTTTCCCCGCGTCAGCGAGGAGCGTTCGCATCCATCGGGCGAATTCGCCGCGCCAGGGAATTTGCCGATCGGCGCCGAAACAATACTGCTTGTAGAAGACGAAGAACTCGTTCGTTCACTTTTGAAAGAGTTACTGGAATCGTGCGGTTATACGGTGATCGCAGCCGAGAATGGCGAGGAGGCTCTCGCGGTTTGTGAGCAGCTCTGTGATCCTGTCGACCTTTTGATAACGGATGTCGTAATGCCGCAGATGGGCGGTCGGGAGCTTGCCGAACGATTAGGAAAGATCTTGCCGGGCCTACCGGTGCTGTTTGTTTCCGGCTACACGGACGATGCTCTCGTGAGAGAGAGTGTGCTCGACGCCGATGTGAACTTTATTCAGAAACCGTTTACGTTGGAGGTTGTCTCGCGAAAGGTGCGCGAGCTCCTGGACGACAGACAGCAGGCGGGCTAAGCCGTTCCCTCCGAAAAGTGATCAAAGGACGCTCGAGGTTATTATGAGCAAAATACCGGATCAAAAACCGAGAATTCTGATCGTCGATGACGAGGCTCCGATCAGAGATCTTTTGATGCAGATGCTTTCGGACGATTACATTTGCGTTACCGCCGAATCGGCGGAGGCGGCGCTCGAAGAATGTGCGAAAACCCCTTTCAGCGTGGTGATAAGTGACGTAAACCTTGGCGGAATGAGCGGTGTCGAGATGGCCCCTCGCATCCTTACGAGATTCCCCGATACCGTAATAATGATGATAAGCGGAGCCTCGAGCCTCGACACGGCAATCGATGCGCTGCGTGTCGGAGTATTCGATTACGTTCGCAAACCGTTTGACTACGATCAGGTCATATCGGCGACCCACAAAGCACTGGAGCATCACCGGTCGCTTGTCGCAAAACGCAGACACGAAAGCGATCTCAAAACGCTTGTCGAACAAAAAAGCGCCGAGCTCCAATATCTTGCACATCACGACGTTCTGACCGATCTGCCGAATCGAACGATGTTTGAAGACCGCCTGCGCCTTATAGTCGCCGATGAACGCGACGAGCAAGTGCAAATAGCAGTGCTGCTACTAGGAGTTTCAAAACTGAGATCGGTGAGGGACAGCCTGGGCCAGGAGGCGGCGAATTCGATCGTGTTGGAAATTTCGCAACGCCTGCGGTCTTTAGACGATGAACGCGCGATCGCCCGCCTTGACGGTGACCGCTTCGCATTGTTGCTTTGTCCGGCGGATCTCGAAAAGGCTATTGAAGCCTCGAACCGCGTAGTTGAAGTCCTCGGGCCAACGTTTTCGGTGGACGGCCGCGACATCCACATAGACGTTAATATAGGCATCAGCATTTTTCCGGACGACGGGCTGGACTATCGCGACTTGCTCCGGAATGCCGGGGCCGCTCTCTCACAAGCCGAAATCGAAGGGATCGGCCGTTATCAGTTCTACGCCGCTGAGATGAATGCCAGGGCCGTGCGAAGGCTCACGCTCGAGAATAATCTTCGACGAGCAATAGAGCGCGATGAGCTTGTCGTTTTCTATCAACCAAAAATCGACATGGTGTCGAAGCGTGTAGTCGGGATGGAGGCGTTGCTTAGGTGGAACTGCGCCGAGCTCGGGCCGGTTTTCCCTGATACCTTTATACCCGTCGCGGAGTCGTCGGAGCTTATTATTCCGATCGGAGAATGGGTTCT
>JANMUW010000170.1:0-4574 GCA_031392105.1 Acidobacteriota bacterium
TGAGGATGAACCGCCGACGATCCGGCCGTACTACGAAGATCGCTGGGCGGAATTGGCTGACAGCAAGATGCCCGTCGACGCTTCGCTGAAGATAGTCGATGGCGTGCATTCACGATGGAGTTCGCTGCTCGAATCGATGACCGACGAAGATTTTCAGCGCGAGTTTCTCCATCCGGAAACCGGTCCATGGACGCTTGAAAAAGTGCTGGCTCTTTACGCGTGGCATTCGCAGCATCACACAGCGCATATTACCGGGACCCGTGAGAGAAATGGCTGGTAACAACGGTAAGTGGTAAACGGTGAGTGGTGAGTTCGAGAAAACTTACCACTCACCGTTTACCGTTTAGCACTTACGAATGATGTCTGAAGCATCTGCACGACTCATCTCCCTCGACGTCTTCCGCGGTATGACGATCGCTGGGATGGTGCTTGTCAATAATCCCGGGACGTGGTCGGCGATCTACGATCCGCTCGAGCATGCCGCCTGGCATGGGATCACCCCGACCGATTACATCTTTCCTTTTTTCCTTTTCATCGTTGGCGTCGCGATTCCGATCGCCCTGAAGAAGCGGGTGGAGAACGGCGTCAATCGCGACCTTTATCTCAAGATAATTCAGAGGGCGGCGACGATATTTGCGCTCGGCCTGCTGATGTCGATGATCCCGTTTTTCCAGTTCAACGACTCGACGGGAATTCCTTACGCGATCAAGATACTTCTCGTTCTTTCGTTCTCTACGGCGCTGTTGCTTTATCTTCTGGACAAGAAAAAAATCGCCGCGATCACGGTTGGTGCGTCGGCCCTGATTCTCCTGGGTTTTTATCTGTGGGGTGCAAATATAGTCTGGTACAACTTCGCGGGAATGCGCATTCCGGGGGTGCTCCAGCGTATCGCAGTTTGTTATCTGGTTGTCTCGATCATCTTTCTCCACACAAATTGGAAACAGCAGACGGCGATCGGCGTTGGTCTCTTGCTACTTTACTGGGTGCTGATGACTCTCGTTCCCGTTCCCGGGTGTGATGTTGCGACGGTCGACGATAAGGTATGTAATCTCGCCGCATGGCTCGATCGTACCATCCTGACCGAGGCACACATGTGGCGTTCGGCAAAGGTATTTGATCCCGAAGGAATTCTATCGACGATACCTGCGATCGTGACAACGATGTCTGGCGTGTTGACGGGGACGTGGTTGATAAGGAGTGACGAGGGACGAGCGACAAGTGGCGAGGCGTCAGACTCATCACTCGTCACTAGTAACTCGTCACTCAATCGCGTAAGCGGAATGTTCTTCTTCGGCACCGTGCTACTCGCCATCGGCTGGTCATGGAGCCTTTTGTTCCCACTTAACAAATCCCTGTGGACGAGCTCCTACGTCGTTTACACATCAGGCCTCGCTCTCCTGACGCTTGCATTCTGTTACTGGCTGATCGATATCAAGGGCTACAAGCGCTGGGCACGGCCATTCGTCGTTTTCGGAGTCAACGCTCTCGCTCTCTTTGTCTTCTCCGGGATCATGGCGCGGTTGCTCGGGATGATCCGCCTGACCGGTCCGGAAGAGGGAAAAGAAATAACGCTTCAACAGTGGATCTTCAACAACGCTTTTTTGTCATGGGCTTCACCGATCAACGCGTCGCTCGCCTATGCCATCTGCTTCATACTTTTGTGGCTGTTCCTGATGTGGTTGCTGTACCGAAGACGGATCTACCTCAAGGTGTAGCTTAATAAAATCGATGGTTTTTGTTATTCACCGTGGACTCGGCATAGCAGTCGTTGCTGGCTCAGGACTTATCTCCGCCTTGATCATGAATGCGGTCGCCCGGGGTTTCTTCGATCGCAGATACTACGCCGAACACCTCTGGCCCAAATTTGGAGCCCTATGGCTTGCCGGCCTCATCTGTCTTGCCGTCGGGGCGTATCTTCGGAAGGACACAGCCCACGAAGCTAATTCGAACTGGTTCGAAAATGAAGCAGCTCATCACGTCTTCTTTATTCCGGTGACGTTCTGGGGGCTGCTCTACTTCATCGCAGGCATCGTTTACCTGGTCGTCGCCTGGCCATAAGGGCGACGTCGCGGTTCACTTGATCTCGAAGTTCTTTATCTCTACTGCCAGTTCGCGTTCCAGCCCGTCCTTTTCCATGAGCTTGACCTGACGTTGGCGAGTTATTTCCTCGAGTCTTGATTCCTGCTCGTTCGCCTTGGAGATGTAGCGCGCGATCAGTTGTTTCGCCTCGGGTGTCTTGGCAAGCGCTTCAATGTTCTCGCGAAATCGCTCCTGGTCCTTTCTTATTTCCTCACTTTCTGATTCGGATGCTTCGAGTTTTGCGTTTATCTCATTGATCTTCATCCGCAGCTCAATTAGCTTTGCCAAACGCGTGCGGACGGTTTCGTCGATGAATCGGCTCGCGACGAACACATCAAGATCTTTCGGCGATAGCGTCGCAAGTTCATATTTGTCCATCATCCCGAGATTCTCGGCGACGGTTAAGTCCGAGCTTCCGAAAGGCTCGAGCTCGACGCGGAAACGGTAGTACCTTGCCGTCGTGTAGTCCGGCTTTGCAAAGTTCTCAGACAGGATCCAACCTTTCCGGACAGGGTGCTCGATATAGATGATCCTCGAACGGTCCGTCTGATTTGTTAGATGGTAGATCTTTTTGTCGGTCTTGAAATAGTGCGCCTGAAACACGCCGTTTACGACTTTCACCAATCTCGCCGGCTCGCGATCTTCCTTCTGCTCGATGCGGACCAGCGTTCCGAGGTCGAGAGCAAATGAGATCAGCCTCTGTTCTTTTGGCTTGAGCCTTTCCATCAGAGCTTCGCCGGCATACGCTTCGCGGTCGAGAACTGTCATCGAGCCGCCCTCGAAAGTCATCGCTGTAGTGTTCTTTAGAAGCAGGCCGCTCATCGGCCGCGGATTCGCTTTCCTCACCGCTGCTGTTTCGTCTCCTTCATCGCTGACATCGCCCGTATCTGCGTCTGTCTGTTCGCGGAATATCGAGACTCTTTCGCCTTCCATTTTGGTCTGAATGATCGGTATCAAGGCCGATCGATTTCGTTCGACCGATACGGGTTGTCCGATCTTGTACTCAAACAGATCTCCGATCTCCTCGCCGGTCGCTGCGGTTTGCACGCCGGATTTTTCGCTGACGATCGCGTCGCTCACGGATGTTCCCGAGAAGCCGGACGAAACGATGAAATTATTATTCGCTCCTTCGAACATTGCTTTGGGCGCAGGTGGCGGAGCTATACCGCCTGATCCGCTGCCGGCCCCATTGCTGCTGCCCGAACCCGATCCTGAACCATATCCATCACCCGATCCCTCGCCGGCTTCGGGATCGTATATCTGCGGCCGGAGATTCAGGTCTTCGGGAATCGGAATGATGGGACGATATCGATAGAGAGGTTTTTGCAGATTTTGAATAAACGAAACCGGCGAGCCGGAGACAAGCGAAAGCTGAACGTTTGCCCAGTCTTCGTCGCTGACGTTATCGACGATCGCCCACCCCTGAAAGAACGGTTTGCCTTCATCATCGAGGACGACGCGGTAAGTCGTTTTCCATATCGGGGCAGAGATCGTATAGCTGACGACCATCTCACGCTGTCCAACTCCTTCAGACGTCACCGTGATGGTCTTTGCGTCACGACGGCGAGTCGATGCTGTTGCATTTGCAAACTCGTTCAGATCACGTTTCGCGCCTTCGTCGAGGAGCTTCACGCTGCGCACCTCGGCAAGGTCGAAGCTGGAAATCTCCCCCGTGTCCGACGCGATGACAAGAAAGTGAGCATTCGTTGCGGGCTTATCCTTCTCGCCGGAGACCGGTCTCTTTTCAACAGTCAAGATCGAACCCGACGCGGTCCCTTTGACCGACGAAACTAAAACCCTGGCGCCTTGCATCTGCGACAGAACTTCCGAGATCCCGCCGCCATCGTCGCCCGACTTAGCCTCGACCGAGAATGGGATCTCGGCCGTTCTCGCGGACGCGGGAGCAGACGAGTTGTAGCTCACCGCTCCGATCTTTCCTTGGTTCAGATCGAGAACGATCATCGACTTCAACACGTCGTCGACTTGCGATTGCTTGAACGAAAGGTTGACCTCAGCATTTCCGTTTACAAAGCCGCGCCTTTCGATATAGGCAACGCCGTTCGAATAAAGGATCACGCGCCGGATCGGCAGTTCGCTGACCGGATTGTCAGCGACAAACGCTTTAACCTTCGTTCTCGGTGCAACGCGTTTGCCGCGGGTCGTCTGCGATTGAGCTGAAACAAAACACACCAATACTACGAGGAGGAGGAATACTTTTGTCTTCATTTGTTACCTGTGCCTAGAGATTTGCCAAACTAGGCTAAAGGATGAGACGTGCGTGCGGATTGGTTGCTCCACCGGACAGCAAACTTCAGTTTGCTGAAGCCGGCGACTATCGATGGTAAGAGCAACAAACTAAAGTTTGTTGTACGCCGGACAGCAAACTTCAGTTTGCTGAAGGTGGCGACTACCGATGGTAAGAGCAACAATCTAAAGTTTGTTGTACGCCGGACAGCAAACTTCAGTTTGCTGAAGGTGGCGACTACGATGGTAAG
>JANMUW010000250.1:0-8751 GCA_031392105.1 Acidobacteriota bacterium
ACGACAATAGGAACGCATAGAGAAACGAGTCGTACGCTTTCTGCAACTCCTTCGACTGTCCTGTAACACCCGTCTGATATTCGGGCGGCATCTGCAATTGCGCGGCGTATTCCTGGATCTTCGCAACAGCGTCCGACTCCGACGAATTGGGCGGCAGGCTTGCCGAGACGGTCACCTGTCGCAATCGATTCAGACGGTTGATCGACGACGGGCTCAGCCCTTCGGTGAGCTTCACAACGCGGTCGAGCGGAACGGTTCCAACGGACCCGCCCGATGGCGTTAATCCGTTACTGTTCGTTCCTTGACTGCCGCCAGTCGCATTTCCCGGTTGCGTAGCTCGTCCGACATTCGTCGAGCCCACCGTGAATTGCGTGAGATAACTGCGGTCTCGCCGGTACTGCTCGTCGGCTTGGACGACAACGTCATATTGCTCCGATCCTTCGCTAAATGTCGAAACGATCTGTCCCGCCGCGAGGATGTTAAGGGCCTGTGCGACGTCACCCGCACGTACGCCAAGATCCGCCGCCTTAGTGCGATCGATCACGACGCGTATCTCAGGTGATCCGACCTCAACCGACGTGTCCGGATCCCGGAAGATCGGATCTTCCTTCATCTTCTCGACCAAAGTGTTTGCGTATTCGGTCAACTTCACCATATCCGGTCCGGCAATATAGACACCCACACCGGATCCGCCACGTCCGAGCCCGATGCTCCCGGCGATCGACGATGAGGCTGAGACACTGATCTGATAATCCTTCGAAGAATATTTCTTTACTATTTGGCGCGATTGATTAATAAGCTGGGCCTGCCCGCGCGAACGCTCGGAGACGGGCTTCAGGCTTACATTTATGAATCCATTGTTCGGGCCTGATCCGCGCCCGAAACCGGCGAGCACGAGCGTGTTCTGCACTTCCGGCATCTGAGCCCGAACATCCCGCGCGATGCGATCGAGAATGGATTGAGTGCCCGACAGAGACGTTCCCTGCGGCCCGCGAACGTTGATCTGGAAAAGCGATTCATCCTCGTCCGGAAGAAATGCCATACCGACGAACTTGTAAAGCGGGAAGATCGACGCAACCGTAACGACGCAGATCAGAACGACGGCCCATCGGAACCGCATAGCGGTCTTTAGCAGCCAAGTATATCCACCGTCGACCTTGCTGTAGAACCAACCAGCTTTGCTGTCATTGCGGATTGCGGATTGCGGATTGCGGATTTCGTCCGACTCAACGTTTTCGGAATCGTCCGTCTCCCCTTCACCGTGTCTCCCCTTCTCCCCTTCATCCTCAGGCCGTTTGATCCACCTTGCCGCAAGCATGGGAGTCAGGGTGAACGACACGATCAAAGAAACGGCGATCGCCGCCGCCGCCGTCAAACCGAACGAAGACATGAAACGGCCGACGATGCCGCTCATAAATCCGACAGGTATAAAAACTGCGAGCAGCGAGAGCGTCGTCGCAAGAACCGGAAGCCCGATCTCTCGAGTTCCCTCGATCGCTGCCTGGAACGGGCTCATTCCCTTTTCTTCTACGTAACGATATATATTCTCAAGCACTACGATCGCGTCGTCGATGACGATCCCGACCATTAGCGTGAGCGCAAGCATCGTCATCTGATTCAGCGAGTAGCCAAAGGCGGCGATCGCCGCAAACGCCGCGATGATCGAAACGGGGATCGCGAGGGCCGCAATTATCGTCGATCTAAAATTCCATAGGAAGAAGAACACGACGATCGCCGCGAACAATCCGCCGAGCACGAGGTGCTCTTCGATTGCGTGAAGCGAGTTTTCGATGAACTCCGACTGATCGCGGATCACGGCGACGCGCATATCCGAGGGAAGATTCGGCTTGATCGTCTCCATGCGTTGCTTGACGTTGTTTATGACGTCGATAGTGTTCGCACCCGACTGTTTTCGGATGCCGATGGAAACCGACTGAACTCCGTCGAGCGATGCCGCCGATGTAGGATCCTGACCGGTCTCTTCGACCCGTCCGACGTCGCGGATCTTCACCGGAAATCCGTTGCGGGTGGTGATGACGATGTCGTTGAACTGATCGACTTCCGTCAGCTTGCTCATCGTCCGGAGCCCAAGGGTACGGGCACCTTCGACGAGGTTACCGCCCGGCAATTCCTGATTCTGCGATCGGATCGCGTTAGAAACTTCGGTGACGGCAAGGTTGTATGCGCGAAGCCGGGTCGGATCGACGTATATCTTTACCTGTTTGCCGCGCGAGCCCCACATGAAAACTTCGCCGACACCGTCCGCCGATTCGATCCTTTCCTGGATGAGGTTTTCAACGAGCTCGGTCAGTTCCATCACGTCGCGCGGGGCGCTGACGGTGTACATCAAGATCGGCTGCGAATCAGGGTCGGCCTTTTGGGCGACTGGCGGATCGGCGGTCTCTGGGAGCCGGTTCACAACCGTGCTGAGTTTTTGCTGGATCTCCTGATATGCCTGATCGGGATCTTTTTCGAGATTGAACGTGAGCGTAACGTTCGAGCTGCCGCGTGATGAGCTCGACCGCATTTCTTCGACACCGGGTACGGTATTTAACGCGCCCTCGATGATATCGGTTATTTCCGATTCGATCTCTTCGGGTGCTGCTCCGGGATTTGTCGTACGAACCGACACGGTCGGCAAGTCGATCTTCGGAAATCGATCGACACCAAGCGTGAAGAAGCTGAAACCGCCGACCACCGTCAAAAACATGACGATGACGGTCGCGAAGACGGGTCGGTGGACACAAATTTCAGCTAGCCACTGCATAATTAGTTTCGGGTTCCCCGTTTCGAGTTTCGAGTTGCCTGGACTCTGAACTTCTTTCCACTAATTTCGGAGTTCGAAAGGTAACGCATGAACCCGCCGATAAGGCGGCCCGTTTCATCTAAACTTTTGTATAACCTATCGAATTCGATCTGCGATACATGGCCGCCGTCAAGGGCGACATAAAGTTGGGCTCGAGACTCCGCACACGAACCTTTGGCAATGCTTAGAAAGTTAAGAAATTCCTTATTTCCGTCTCTATCGAAACCTTCCGCGATGTTAGACATTATCGAGATCGCCGAGCGGCGGATTTGATCTCTGAGTGGGAAGTCGCGACTAAACGTCCCGGTTGAACTCGCCTCGTAAATCATGCGAGTGGATTGCCGTGCCATTTGCCAAGCCTGGATATCTTCGAACTTTTCTATGGTTGCCATGTGGGAAACGCCTCCATTTTATAGATTGAACTCATTACACTAACTCGAAACCCAAAACTTCCAACTCGAAACTCTAAACGGCGACCCTCGCGCCTTCATAAAGTTCCCCCAGATTACTCGTCGCTACCGTTTCGTCTGCGGCGAGCCCGTCCAGGATCTGATAGCTGTCACCTTCTTCGGTGCCGAGCTGCAAGACTCGAAGTTTCGCAACACCGTCCACGATGACGAACGCTCGGTAGGACTGTGTCGCCTCGTCGTTGTAAACCGCCGCCTTCGGAACAAAGACTCCCGTGCCTCCACCCTCCTTTGTAATTCGCGCGGTTCCGAACATACCGGAGCGCAACGCGTTGTCGGGATTCTCTATCGACGCTTCCACAATAGCCGAACGTGATGACGGATCGACCGCCGGGTTTATCCCCGTTACGATGCCCGCAAAGCTGCGGTCCTTGTATGCGTCGACCTGGATCGAAACGCCCCGGCCAATTACAACTGCAGGCACATCAGCTTCAGCGATCTGGATCTGGATCTTTATAGGATTTGAACGCAGCAGCGTGGCAATGATCGATGCGGACGAAACGTACTCTCCGACAGCAACCGGACGTGCGCTGATAAATCCTGAGAAAGGAGCCCGCACGACCGTATCGGCGACCGCTTGCTGAGCGGTCCCAACTTCGGTTTGCGCCGCTTCGACATTCGCCTGTGCACTTTTTATCGCCTGATTATTTTGACGTGCGAGATTAACCTGCGAGTCGAGTCCCTGTCGCGCCGCGTTGGCTCGTGAACGAGCCGTATCGCGGGTGGTGCGATACGTCTCGTATGTCATCATCGGCACGTCGCCGGTTTCGACGAGTTCGCGATAACGCTTTTCGTTCGCTTCAGCTTGTTTCAATTCGGAAAGAGCCTGCTCGTAACTCGCACCCGCCGACCGAACTTCCGGAATCGTCGAAGCGTTAAATCTCCCGTTCGGTTCGAGCCCCAATCGCGCTTCGGCCTGACGCACCGCGGCGACAGCCTGCTTCACCCGGGCCTGTGCCGCGAGGAGCTCGCGTCGTGCGTCACTGTCATCGATCTTCGCGATAACAGCTCCTTGAGTGACAAATTGCCCGACGTTTGCGGAAACGTTCGCGACCTTGCCGGCAACCTTTGGCGCGATGTCTGAAGTCTCGTCGGCAATGAGGCTTCCTGTCGCTTGTATGTAAGCCGGTACATTTCGCGCCTCCACTTTTGCCACGGTGACCGCAACCGCCGGAGCTTCAGCTTCTGAATTAGAATTGGCTCGCCCCTCGCCTCTGGATTCGCCCGATGAGCACGCCATGCTCGCAGCGATCGTGGTGAATAGGGCCCAGGATATTAATCTGGACGGCGCTCCAAATGGCAAACAAAAAAGTCGGATCATACGATTAGTTTAAGATGACAATTTTATCTCACTTGGTTTCACCGCCTAACACTCAGTGTGTAAAGTTTTGTAAGTGCAGGGGTTTAGATTCTCTGGCGGCCGGCCGAGGCAACTTCGGCAAGGGGTTGTTTGCGCTGCGGGCGGAATGTTTATAAAGTTTACGTAAAGCAATTATTTAGAGGAGATTTTGATGGTTCAGGAAATTTCAGCTACCGACCTCAAACGTCGGATCGATGCTGGTGACGATATTCAGCTTATTGATGTACGGCAGCCTGACGAATGGGCATTCGCAAAGATCGAGGGAGCGAAACTAATACCGCTGGGCGAGATCTTGAATCGGATGGGTGAGATCGACGAAAACCGCGAGACGGTTATCCACTGCAAATCTGGTATGCGAAGTGCGAATGCCGTGCAAGCTCTCCAGCGGGCAGGTTTTAAAGGTGATCTTAAGAATTTGAAAGGCGGGATCACCGCCTGGTCAAACGAGGTCGATCCAAAGATCCCGAAGTACTGATCTGCTACTAGATCTTCGGCAGCGTCATAGTCTCGCCTTCAGAATTCAGCTCAAGATGTTTGGTCGTGGTGTCAGTTACGCTCGGAGGCACGAGGTCACCGGTCTTGTATCGCGACTCGGCCGGGATGTAATTTGTTTGCGAGGGCGGTAACGCCGCGTTCGATGCCGGAGGCGATACCGTCTTCTGTTCCGCCGGAGCAAAAGTAACGCCGCTATGGCCGGCACTTTTGATTTGAAGATATTGTGCGATACCGCTTCCGATAAACATCAGCGCCGGGATCAGCATCCAAAACCACCAACCCGTTCCCTTGCCGGAAACTCCCAAGACGATCGAGATAGCTAGGAACGCGATCCCCATGAAGAATTTCGTGATCGCGCTTTCGAGAGTGATCGGCTTTCCCTTCGAATTCACGCAGCCTTTCTCGATCTGAAGTTTTCCGGTCAGCACATCTGAAACGTTGGCGAGATCCGTGCCGCAACTCCGGCAAAACTTTCCCGAGTCGGGATTCTGAATTCCACATTTTGGACAGAACATAGTTTTAGTCCTCTTGGCTTCGCTGACGCCGCGCCTCGAACAAGATCACACCCGCCGCAACCGAGACATTTAACGAATCTATTTTTCCATACATCGGAATTTTTACCAATACGTCGCAATTCTCGGCGACGAGTCGGTGAAGACCGCTGCCTTCGGCACCAAGGACAAGTGCGCTGGGCTGACGCCAGTCCCAGGCGGTGTAGTCTGTCGCAGCATCACCGCTTGTTCCGACCACCCAGATGTTTCGCTCCTTTAGATCCTCGATCAGTCGATTGAGATTCGTAGTCTTCGCGACTTTGACGTACTCGATCGCTCCGGCCGAGGACTTTGCGACACTCTCCGTCAGTCCCGCTGCTCGGCGATCCGGAATGATGACACCGTCCGCTCCGGCACATTCGGCGCTCCGCAGGACCGCCCCGAGATTTCTCGGATCTTCGACGCCGTCAAGAATAACTAGCAGTGGAGGCGTCGCGCCAATACCATCCAGCAGATCGTCGACAGATACATAATCAGCGGCGGCCGCGAACGCGACAACACCCTGGTGATTCACGCCCGGCTCGACCGATCTCTCGAGCGTCTCGCGCGGCACACGATCTACCCGAACACCATTCGCCCGAGCGATCTCAAAGATCTCATGAAGGCGATTTTCTCGAACACCATCCGCGACGACGATCTTATCGATCCGTCGTGAGTTCGCTCGCAGTGCCTCTAATACAGGCAGGACACCAAAGGTCGCCGCCTGAGCCGAAGGACGCTCTTGAATCCGCGTATGCTCCCTCCGGTTCTCTTGCGGCGGCTTCCGGCTGTCGTGGCGTGGCGGACGAGCTTCGCTAAACTTTCTTTTCATAAAGTTGCCATTGCAACCGCGAGTACCTATTGAATTGCAGCGAGTTGTTAGTCGTGAAAACGCTTGAAACTTCCTTTCGGTTCAAGCCAAGAGCCAAAGTATCTCTCCTCGATTCGATTGGCCACGCGTATTCGAGGATCGAAGAAATCTTCGCGTAATCTGCGGCGATGCTCACGGCCGGTGAAAACTCAGCCAGTTTCGCCGTCAGCTTCTGCATATTCTCGGCGACAAGCAATGACTTATCTTCCCCAAGACAAGAAAAATCGAAACCGCTCGCGCGTATCCGCCACCCGGTTGGCTCGTTCACCGAGTAGATATCCAGGACCGGTTCGTCTGAAGCCATTTCAGCCTCACGCAATGTCTTTATCCGGCCCCGTTTTCGCCGTTCGACCGATTCAGTTTTTCCTTGTACGAGGACGCCCGGAATTACGAGCGCCAGCTCGGAGCTCTCGAGTAATTCGAACCTGCCCCGATTGAAAAGCTCGAGCCTGAGAGAGCTTCCCTCGAAGGTCATCGACCGGAGTCGCGTCGGTGGCGAGGCGGCCTGCAGCGATTCATCGGCGACGATGGTCGACCCGATTCCAAATTCTGAGAGTTTGACGGAAATGCTCTCGGCCTGGCTCTCGGTTTTGACCCGGGCCAACGGAAGCCCTCTGCCCGCTGCGAGGACCGCATTAATTGTCTCCGTCTCGGCCCCGAGCATGGAGGCGATCTGATCTGCGGCCGGAGCCAGATCAGCGCTGCGTGCATCACCGAGAATTATGTTGTAGCCACTCTCCCAGTTTTCGGGGAACTCGATCTCGGTTCTCGTGGTCGAGACGCCGTCTATACCGGTTCCGCAATACAAACACGCCACGCGGTTAGGCGCGTTTGCTTTTCCGCATGCGTCGCACTTGATCAACTGATCGGGTGAAAAACCTGGCTCCTCGGAACGCAACGGAAGGTTTCGCAGCCATTCGGGTTCAATATTTTGATCGCTGTCACCGGCCATAGTTCTCAGCGAAGGATATTAACATTTCATCAGATAATTTGCCTTGACCGATCTCACGGGGCGTTGCAAACTAGAACCACGACTTTTTAACAGCTGGATTTTTGCGAGCTAGATTTTTAGAAGTTATTTTTAAGATACTTTGATTGTTTGATCATTCAAGTCGTTTTTTTCCTGAGCGACCTGGAACGCCGGTTTCGAACCGCCCGTTCTCAGTCGAGACCTCTCCAGCCTGTTCCAAAAGCCGCATCTTAATATCTGACGAGGTAATCATGCAGTTTGATACGACTACCAGTTCGTCCTGGAAATTTGGGCACCGAGGTCGCGTTGCGGTTTTTATCGACGGCAACAATCTCTTCCATGCGGCGCGCTTTCACACGATCGACATCGATTACAACAAGCTTCTCCGAATACTTTTAGGCGACGGCCGCCTGCTCCGGGCGTTCTTTTACACTGGTGTTGATGCGGGAGCGGAGCGTCAGCAGGGCTTCCTGCTGTGGATGCGAAGAAACGGTTTCCGCGTCGTGCAGAAAGAGCTCAAGACGTTTTACGACGGCACGCGGAAAGCGAATCTCGATGTCGAGATCGCCGTCGATATGCTTAGTCTCGCCGGCCGCTATGACACCGCCGTGCTGGTTTCGGGCGATGAAGATTTTGTCTATGCAGTCAACGCCGTCGCTTATAAAGGATGCCGCGTCGAGGTGGCAGGATTTCGTTCGAACACGGCGCCCCGGCTCATCGACGTCGCCGACTTTTTCATCGACCTCGGTGATATTGCTGAATTGATCAGGAAAGACAGTACGCAAAGCGGTGACTACGAAGTACCGTCATTCGTGCCGCCCGAAGAATTGCCCGTGCCCAATCTGGTTCGGGGCAGAGAAAGTAACTCGCGTGGCCAACGTTCAAATCGGGGAAGCATCCACGAAACCAACCCCGATATCGTCCGGGTTAATGATGACCAATGAAGACCTTCACTCTCCAGGAAGCCAACGCACTGCTGCCATCCGTACGGGCGCGGCTTGAACGGATCCAGAAACTGTACGGACGACTTGGTGAGTTTCGTGAATCGGCAACGGCGGCGGCCAGCGCTTCGGAATTCGGCGGCGGAATGCAAGGCGGCCCTGCTTACGTCAAGGCTCTGTACGAAGTCGGGAAACTCACAACCGAGCTTCACGATCTCGGTGTGCAGCTCAAAGATTACTCGCGTGGCTTGATCGATTTTCCCTGCATGCGTGACGATCGCGTCGTCCTGTTGTGCTGGCAACTGGGTGAT
>JANMUW010000260.1:0-1729 GCA_031392105.1 Acidobacteriota bacterium
GTTCCAGCGGCCCGCTGCTGCCGACGAAGAGCGTCTTCGGCGGGTAGTGCAATTGCCAGCGTTGATCGAGCACATCGACCGGTTGCGACGTCCCCTGGCCAGTTTGCACTGACAGTTCCCGCGGCGGCTGTTCGAACGTGCCGTACCGCGTGAGTGCGCCGACTTCCGAGCGGTAGAACAACTGCAACTGGCGCGTCGAATATTTTCTAAACACGCTGCAGAAACTCGGCCAGAGCGGCAAGTTCGATCCATCGCGTGACGCATTTGAAGTTACACAGACAACTCTGCTCCCGTGTGTCGCTGCAAACAATGTCGGCAGTTACACTGCGAACACGTTCGATCTCAAGAACGAGACTCTGCGTCCGTCTCTCGAACGTTTCAGCAAGCTTCTCACAGACGGTTACTCGCTTGCCGATTGTTTGCCGAGCACACGCTTCGAAGGTAAAGAAGCGACGCATTCGAAATTCACCTTCAAGCTCGACGATTCCGGCCTTGCGATTCACGTCGCGGTTCAGAAAGCCTCGCCTGATATTGCTAAGCAGCTTTCGGACGATCTCGTATCGGTGTTCGCAAGATTCACGCCGACAGCCGGTGAGTTGGCCCGTCAAAAGATTTTTGAGAACACTTCCTTTAAATCCTCGAACGATCAGGTATCTGTCGTAACCCGTCTCGCTCGGGCCGATCTCGATCCGCTGCTTGCCACACGCGCAAAGTAGCGGCGAGCGGATCGATATTTCAATTCACTGATTTCCCGTAAGCCATATACCGAAGCTGAAAGAGATTCCGGACGGTTCCGTGTTTTCGGTGTGTTCCGTGGTTATCTCCAGATTGAAACCACGGAATTCACGGAATTCACGGAAGGGCACGGAAAAAGAGGAAACAAAATGGCTGTTAACAGTTTTGCAGATAAGTTAGTAAAGAAAATATTCGGATCGTCGAGCGATATCTTTTTGAAGAACACGCGTTCGATGGTCGAGCAGATAAATTCACTCGAGCCGTCGATCGAAAAGCTTTCGGACGACGAGTTGAAGGCCCAGACTCCAAAATTCAAAGAGCTCATCAAGAATGCACTTGCGGAATTCGACAAGAGTCCCGAAGGTCATGAAGCCGCCGCTCCGGTTTGGCGGGGGCATGGCGTCTCTCCCGAAAGAAAGGCTCTGCTCGAAAGAAGGCGAGTGGCGGAGCAGGACATCCTCAACGAATTGCTTCCGGAAGCTTTTGCGACTGTTCGTGAAGCTTCCCGCCGCGTCACAGGAATGCGGCACTTCGATGTGCAGATGATCGGCGGAATCGCCCTCCACCAGGGACGCATCGCCGAGATGCGGACCGGTGAAGGTAAAACGCTGGTTGCGACCTTGCCGTCATATTTAAACGGTCTGACCGGACGCGGCGTTCACGTCGTCACCGTCAACGATTACCTCGCATCCCGCGACGCGGAATGGATGGGCAAGATCCACCAGTTTCTGGGACTGACCGTCGGCTGTATCCAGAACGATATGGATGACGTCGAGCGAAAAGAAGCGTACGCGTGCTCGATCACGTACGGAACGAACAACGAGTTCGGATTCGATTATCTTCGCGACAACATGAAGTTCGATGTCGAGTCGCTCGTCCAACCCGATCACTACTTCGCGATCATAGACGAAGTCGACTCGATCCTTATCGACGAAGCCCGCACGCCTCTGATCATCTCGGGTGCGACGGATGACGCGACGGACAAGTATTTCAC
>JANMUW010000274.1:0-4509 GCA_031392105.1 Acidobacteriota bacterium
CTTCGCGCGACTGGGCGCGTTGCGCAAAGATGTCCAGAATTAACTGTGAGCGGTCAACCACTTTCAGATCCGTCGCTTCTGATAGAGAACGGACTTGTGCGGGCGAAAGCTCCGTGTCGAAAACGATCATGTCGGCGCCAACACGCATCGAGCGAATAAGAAGCTCTTCGAGCTTTCCTTTTCCAAGCACAGTTTTCGGATCGATCTGCGGCCGTCGCTGAATGATCTTGTCGAGGACAAACACATCCGCCGACAGCGCCAGTTCTTCCAGCTCCGCGATGGACTCCTCGGCCTCGTCAACATACCCGGTCGTCACGCCTACAAGAATGACGCGATCGCCCTTCGAATCGCGCGCACGCGCCGTCTGTCGGACACGTGCCATTTCACTTTCAAGCGAGGTGATGAGTGACGTGAAGTCGGTATCCAGCTGCGACGGAATGTTCGGCTCGAGAAACTCGTAGGGCAGCGAACTGCCATTCTCGTGAAGCGACGCAGCGCTCGTCGGAAGCAAGTGAGCCGAGTACACCATTCCCGGCAAGCCGGTCGGCTTCTCGACCTGGATTATCGACATTAGATCCAATCGAAGCAGTGCGAGATCTGTAAGGTCGTCCTGCGTCAGCCGTTCATTTTGCAGATGCGTATGAACGCAGCGAAGTCCCCTGAAACGCTCGGTCGCGACACGCGATCGCCCGAAGTCCGGCATCTCGATCTGTTTCGCGTTGCCAACCATTACGTACTCGACCTGGCCCTTCCGGTTGATGAGCACGCCGATCTGCCGGCCCGTCTCTAACGAGATTTCGGACATCTGTCTTGCAAGTTCTTGAGAGACGATCTGTGCGGGTGGAACACGCCGTGTGGCCAGGCGTTCAATGCGGCGAAGCTGATTATGTTTAAGGCCCTGTGTGAAGCCGGTAACGCTGCTGATAAAAGTTGAGATCCTCCGAGTGAAAGTATATCAAATCAGGAGCAACGGATGACTGAAAACGGAAAACGGAACGGGAAAGTGGGCGTGCAGAAATAAGTATGATGTTCCAACTCTTCTCGTCTCGTTCGGACTTTCCGTTTTCCACTTTCCGTTTTCCACTATTCCTGATTTACAATCTTTCCCACAGTGCCAACCCGAACGCGTCGCCAGAGAGAAGTTCTCGACTTCATCATCAGATATATCGACGGACATGGCTATGAGCCGTCGTACCAGCTTATCGCACGCGAACTTGGCGTCTCGTCCAAGGCGGGCATCGCAAAACACATCAAGGCGCTCGAGGAGCAAGGGTTATTGCAGCGCCGCCGCGAGAACGGAAGCTTCAGACTGGATATCGGACGTTCGGAAGTTATTGCGCCGTCTTCATTCGAGATCACATGGCTTGATGCTCCTTCGAACGGATTTGAACCGGAGGCATTCGAAGCAAGTCCATTCGCTCTGCCGCTTTTTATGCTCGGAGACGTCTCGCCAAAGTCAGTTCGAGCATATCGGGTGACGGACGATTCCATGAAGGGAAAGAACATTTGCGAGGGCGATATCGCCGTCATAGAAACTCGATCGTATTTGCGCGACGGTGATTGCGCGGTCGTCACTCTTAAACGAAAAGACACGATCCTGCGCCAGTATTATCGCGAAGGATCCCAGATCGAGATGCGCCCGGCAAATGATAAGTACGATGTGCTCCGCATCGCCGGTGAGCACATCAAAATTCACGGTGTGTTTCGTGGTCTGGTCCGACCGACGGTGTAAGACCCGGTTTCAATTGTCAGTCCGCATGAATTGCCTCCACCCAAATTGGGTGGAGGCAATTAATGGATAATGGCGGCAGTTCCCGTATAACAACTCTTACGAGGCGTGTACTACGCGATCGGCCTGAGGAACTCTCCGAACAAATCTGGGCCGCCGGTGAATACGTTGGAATATCAGCAGATTAAAAAAGTGCATCCCCCCGAGCACCAGAAGCACTAGCCCGATCTTATAAGAAAGTGCTTCGATCCCCTGCTGCGCGTTCGTGATCACGGCGCCGATCTTGAGCGCGAGCGTGACGTAACCAAAATTGATCAGGTAAAAGCCGACGACCAGAAGGTGATTCACTGAGTCGGCAAGCCCATCATCTCCGCCGAACACTTCGATCAGGAAGACCCGACCGTTCTTATGGAGTGTGCGGGCGACCCATATGGTTAAAAACGTGCTGATAATTATGTACGCGGCATATGTGATTACTATTGGCTCCATATCTCCTCCGAAAATTTTCTTTCACTGATGTCGAATAACTTTGCCGACATCTTCGCAAGACTCAGTTACAAGCATTGTGCCGCCGTCGCGCGCGGCAGATATGCCGATATTTTCGACGCTTAGCGGGCTCGTCGATTCGCATTTTGCGGAAAGGGAGCTAAGGCGACTGGCGTCTTGCCAATGCACTTCGCCAAATACGATCGCATTTGCTTCGATAATTTTTTTTCGTCATACTTTTTATTATTGTGACGAATAAACCGACACCAAATGCCAGTTACAGTCTTACATTGCGCGTAAAGATCCATAACAAACCCGGAAAACTCGGTGAGATCACTACCGCAATCGGTCGCGCCGGAGGCGACATTGAAGGTATCGATATTGTAAGTGTCGGAAAAGATTTCCTTATCCGCGACATTACCGTAAATGCGGCGAGCGAGTCCCACGATAAAGAGATCATCGCGTCGCTCGACAACGTCGACGGAATCGAAGTCGTTAACGTATCCGACCGCACTTTCCTGATGCATCTCGGGGGCAAGATCGAGGTCGTCTCAAAGATGCCGCTAAAGACGCGCTCCGATCTTTCGATGGCTTATACGCCAGGCGTAGCGCGCGTGTGCGAAGCGATACGTAAAGATCCGGAGAAGAGATTTAACCTGACGATAAAAAAGAACACAGTTGCTGTCGTTTCGGACGGAACGGCCGTTCTCGGGCTCGGCGACATCGGGCCCGCGGCCGCTATGCCTGTAATGGAGGGCAAGTGCCAACTCTTCAAAGAATTCGGTGGAGTAGACGCTTTTCCGATCTGTCTTAATACAAAGGACCCTCACGAGATCGTCCAGACGATCAAGAACATTTCCGTCGCGTTCGGCGGAATAAATCTCGAAGACATCTCTGCGCCGCGCTGTTTCGAAATAGAAGACCGATTGAAAGAGGAGCTCGAGATCCCGGTATTTCACGACGACCAGCACGGCACGGCCGTGGTCGTTCTCGCCGCCTTGATCAATGCGCTCAAGATCGTCGGCAAGCGGATGGAAGACGTAAAGGTTGTCGTAAACGGTGTCGGCGCGGCGGGCGTAGCTTGCTCCAAGATCGTGATGGCGGCGGGTGTGAAGAACATCGTCGGCTGCGATCAGGCGGGTGCTCTTTATTCAGGACGGACGGAGCACATGAATTGGGTCAAAGACTGGTATGCACAGAACACGAACCCGAATATGGAAAAGGGAACCGTCCACGACATCATAAAAGGCGCGGACGTTTTCCTTGGCTTGAGCGCTCCCGGTGTCATCCAGCAGGCCGATCTTAGGAACATGGCCTCGGATCCTATCGTCTTCGCAATGGCGAACCCGATACCCGAGATCATGCCCGAAGACGCCGAAGGGCTTGTCGCGGTGATGGCTACGGGTCGATCCGACTATCCGAATCAGATCAACAACGTCCTCTGCTTTCCGGGAATATTTCGTGGAGCGCTGAATTGTCGCGCTTCTCGGATCAACGAAGCAATGAAGCTTGCGGCCGCGAATGCGATCGCCGAAATAATCGGCGTTGATGAGCTTCATCCCGATTACATAATTCCGTCTGTCTTTGATCGCCGTGTAGGCGAAGCCGTCGCCGCGAAGGTTGAGGACGCCGCCTATTCGTCCGGCGTCGCGCGACGTTCGCGAGCAACGAGTGATTCCGAGTTCTAGGAGTCGCTAAAGCCGTCTGGTCGAACCCATTTTCCACGCTCCGGCCTCTCAACACTGCAATCCAAACCTATACAACTAAGCGGGTAAAATTTCCTCACTGAGGCGAAGAAGGCGCCTCTTCTTCCGCGTGAGGTCGGAACAACTTTCGCCGCGGGCTGATTTCAGGCGAAAACTCAACCGGGGTCGGACAACGCCTTCGGAACGCAGGTTGCAAACTGATGGGAGCGGCGGAGTTCCTTTTTGTCAGTCCTCGACGTCCCTACAAACAATCATGCAAGTTAGCTCCTATCACAAGGGCCCAGCGAAGTCCCTCAAACTTCTTATCGCCATCCTCTTTTGTGCTGCGGCAGGTCTCGGCCAAAGCACTCTGTTGAGCATCCCAACTTCCGACGTACTGGAGAAAAGATCGTTTTATGTCGAGGCCGACTTCGATTCTCATCTCGGCCCGTATCGCGACGGAGGCTGGCAAAGCTACGGCATCGTGGCGGTTTACGGCCTTCGCAAGAATCTCGAGATAGGTATGAACGCATATGTAGTCCGCTCCGGCGACGGCATCGCCCCGGTCGAACTCCAGCCTAACTTCAAGTTTCAGGTTTACAAGAGCGA
>JANMUW010000351.1:0-8422 GCA_031392105.1 Acidobacteriota bacterium
TTTTTTTCTGGATCCTATTGTTGGCAGGTGCGTTTGCTACGCCGCTTGCCGGTCAAAACGTCGACCCGAACTTCAATGCCACTCCGGGGGCCAATCCTGCAACGGACATCAACTTCCAACAGATCATCCAACCGGACGGAAAGATACTTGTCTATAATGCTCCGACCGTGATCATTAACGGTGAGACGCGGAGCGGGTTGTTCCGGCTGAATATAGATGGAAGCCTCGATACGACGTTCACCTACAACAATGATGGCGGTGTCGGCATCAGCAATATTATGGTTGCTCCGGACGGCAAGATCGTCCTCGCCGGATCGGCGGCGCCCAATCACGCGAAAATGGTCCGGCTTAACCCGGGTGGAACTTTGGACAATACATTTTCCGTGTTCATAGCTGCGGTGGGATCACCAGACTTCACTGGGAACTGGCTTACCGTGAACGGAATCCAGCCGGATGGCAAGGTCATTGCGACTCATTCATCCTGGGGCAACATAATGGGCACCTGGTACAGCTATTCGATGCGTCGCTACAATCTGGACGGGTCTGTTGATTCAACTTTTTCATCCCCTCCATTAAACGGCGGACATCTAGTCTCAACGACGGTCCTTATGGAGATGCTTCCTGACGGCCGTTTCTATCTCGGCGTCACGTCGAGAAGCCACCTCGGCGGGACTTTGAGCATTAGCCGGCGGCTAGCGAACGGATCTGCCGACTCGACCTACAGCCCATTCTCAGGATCCATTGGCCCGTCGGCGTTTCTGACTATATCGGATATGGCGGTCGCCACCGACGGTGGAGTTATTGCCACGGGCGTGTTTGCGCAGACGGCGCAGGGGTTCCCTCCCCGGGATCAGCTAAAGAGATTTCTACCAGATGGCGGAGGCTTTCCGGGCTTTGCAGCACCACTGGTCTTTACCGGAGGTGGTGTTCACCAGTTGTCCGACGGCAAGATCCTTTACTCGGCCTCGGGAGGTACAGCCACGCGCCCCCTGATGCGACTCGAAGCGAACGGGTCGCTCGACAATACGTATGTTTTGGATCCCGCTGTCACCTCAATCGTTAATGGGTGGCAGGTAGATTCGCTGAACAGGCCAGTGTTTCTTGCACAGACTTCGGCCGGGCGTCGACTCGTCAGGTTATTAGAGAACGGGTCCATCGATCCTGGATTCAATGTGCAGTTCGTGCGGCCCCCCGACCCCAGCTTCGTTACTACGCTTGCGGTACAGGGTGATGGAAAGGTTATCGTTTCCGGACCATTTTCTTTCATGAATGGTGTCGCCCGCGGCCGCATTGCGCGACTAAACGCGGACGGTTCGCTCGACTCGACATTCGATCCAGGGACAGGATTCTCGCCTAATGGCCCGGAGCAACTTGTCCTCCAATCGGATGGAAAGATACTCGCTTCGGGTGACTTCACTTCGTACAACGGCACATCCGTTTCGCGAATTATCCGGATCAACTCCGATGGTTCGATCGACAATACGTTTTCAGCAACTGTTAGCTGGCCCGCGGCTGTCACGCTTCAATCTGACGGAAAGATATTGATCGGTGGTTCTTTTTCGACCGTGAATGGAACTCCACGGACAATGCTCGCGCGGCTTATTTCGACGGGAGCCCTCGACCCAGACTTCAACGTGGTGATTTCTGATAGTTCTTCGAACGGCTACATCGACGATATCCTTGTGCAGCCGGACGGGAAGATAATGATTGGGGGCAGGTTTACGTCTGTTAACGGCTCAGCCCGAAATAACGTTGCGAGGTTGGAATCAACTGGCGCCTTAGACCTGACATTCGATGCGCCGACATCAGGCGACGCCAGGCTTATCCTTCGTCAGCCCGACGGCAAGTACGTCATTAATGAGTTCAACGTGCGGCTAGTTCGACGCAACATCGACGGCAGCGTAGACACGAGCTTCACCAGCCACATTCCCAGAAACCAGGATGACAACAACGGCTCTATCAGAACTGTCCTGCTCATGCCGGATGGAACAGTTCTCATGGGCGGCACCTTCGCCAAGATAAGTGGTATTCCTCGAAATAACCTCGCGCGCTTGTTGCCGAACGGTATGGTCGATAGCAGGTTTGCGACGAGCCCAAACAATACTGTCAACGCAATGGCGCATTATTCGACCGGCAAGGTGATGATCGCGGGAACCTTTCTCAGCGTCGATAGCTTCACCCGCTTCGGAATTGCGCGGCTGAACGTCGCTCCGTTAGTTCGCTCAGTGCCGTTTGATTTCGATGGCGATGGCCGGGCCGACATCAGCGTCTTCAGGCCGTCGATCAGTCGTTGGTACGAGGCTCTAAGCACCGGTCCGATCGTCGAAGAGCCATTTGGTACTGATGGCGACATATTGGCACCTGCTGATTTTGATGGGGATGGAATTACCGACGAAGGTATCTTCCGACCTTCAAACGGACATTGGTGGTACAAGAGCAGCGTCAATGGCAACCAGGTCCTAAACCCGTTTGGTGGATTCGGTGATATTCCAAGGCCGTCAGACTTTGACGGTGACGGCAAGGCTGATCTTGTTTTATTCCGTCCGTCGACGAACACCTGGTTCCGATTTGGCAGCCTGACAAATCAAGAAGCTCCTCCAACGGTCTTTGGTGTCGCCGGCGACCAGCCGGTGGCTGGTGATTTTGACGGTGATGGAAAGTCGGATCTCGCTATCTTCAGACCGTCGAACGGAGACTGGTGGTACGCGGCGAGCTCTGCCGGCGGTGCTTTCCGAAACGTGCATTGGGGTCAAAACGGCGACATACCTGTTCCTGCCGACTACGATGGCGACGGCCGCACCGACTACGCGGTGTATCGGCCATTCGATGGCGGCTGGTACATATACAACAGCGGAAATGGATCGGCGACTACTGTCGCGTTTGGTATCAGCACCGATCGACCGGTCGCCGCTGATTACGATTGCGACGGTCGGGCCGATATCGCGGTCTTCCGACCGTCGACGGGCATCTGGTATCTTCTTCGATCGACTGCCGGATTCGCCGGATATCAGTTCGGTATCAGCACCGACACGGCGATCCCTGCTTCCTTGATACCGTAGCGGGGCTGAAATATAACGAGGTCGGGCATCTGTGCTATTATCGCGTTTTTCATATGAGCAATTTTGAACGCGCGATCGCAGATCTCGACCTCAATTTATTTTCACAAATTGACAGTCAGTCCACCGAACACGACAAGCAATCATTTCTCGCCATCCAACTCGCCGTGCGAAAGCTCAAGCCGGGCTACAAGTATCTCGAGATCGGCTCGTACCTCGGCGGCAGCATTCAACCGCACCTGCTCGACGATTCATGCACGCGGATCTACTCGATAGATAAGCGTCCCGAGAAGCAGCCGGACGAGCGCGGATTTGACTATACATATCTGAACAATTCGACCGAGCGAATGCTTGAGAAACTTCGTGCGGTTGCACCGGACAAGATGGACAAACTCGTCACTATCGACGGCGATTCGCGTTCGATCGACCCGGTTGAGATAGCTGACAAGGTCGATCTTTGTTTTATCGACGGCGAGCACACGGATGCGGCGGTCCTCTCCGATTTCAAATTCTGTCTCAACGTGCTGAACGAGAATGGCTGCATCGCATTTCACGACGCGCAGATAACATACAACGGCATCGCAGCGTGCGTCGAGCATCTTGAGCAAAGCGGCGTCGCATTCAAGGCCTACTGCCTGCCGAGCATCGTTTTCGTGATAGAGGTCGGCGACTTTCCCATCCACAACGAGCCGCGCATGTTCGATCGCTTGGTAAATAACCACCTGAGTTACCTCTTTTCACTTCAGGCAAATGATCATTACCGCAAGTTCGCTAACAAGTACCCGTTCCGTACGATGCGGAACTTTATTTCGCGCGTACTCGGTGGTAATGTGAGCCAGTAGAAATCGCTGCACTCGCGGTCCGAGCCCTTGAAAAAGTTGAGAACCAACATGGAAAAGAGATGTTTGGCGTTGCTGAGTATCTGCGTGATCGTGATATCGGCCGTTCCTGCCCTTTCGCAGGATCTTGTTACCGTCGCTGATCTTGCAGGTGGCTCTAGCGTCTTTGTTTTTCGAAACGCTTCGAAATCGGCGCCAAAGCGGGTAATTGTAAAAACGCGTGTCGTGCGAACGAAGGTTCAGCGAATAGAGACCGCGAGACGAGTCAACACTCAGTATGTTGCGCTCGCCAAGGTCGCTCCTCGTCGTGTCCGTTCTACCGTAGTTCGCGAGGATGACCCTCGTATCCCAAAGATCCCGACCATGTCCAAAGAAGAAGCGTCGGTTATTTTCGCCGGCGTGGGCGAGTACTTCATGGAGAAGGATGAGTTCGCACGAGCAACAGATTTTTTCCGCGAGTCGATGCAGCTGGACTCGAAGAATATGAAAGCCCAGAACGGGTTGAGCGAAGCGCTCGCGCTTGAGGGCAACGAGGTTCTCGTCAAGGGTAACGTCACGGTCGCTCGGCAGAAGTTTGAAGAAGCTCTGAAGTACAACCCGAAGAACTCGCCGGCGTATTTCGGGCTAGCCGAAGTTTATGCCGAGTCGAATAAGGATCCGGAAGCGATCATAAATTACGAAAAAGCGCTCGCGAGTGACAAGGACCTTACCGAGATCTACGTTCCACTCGGCATTCTTTACTACCAGCAGGGTGAGATCGCAAAGTCGGAGAACCTGCTCACGAAAGCGTTGGCGGCAACTCCGAATGACGCTCAGACGCAGTACTTTCTCGGGCTGATCCGTTACTCGCAAAATAAGAATGACGAGGCCCTGACGGCATTCAATAGAGCAAAAACGCTCGACCCAACTTACGCCGAGGCTTTCTTCCAAGCCGGCGAGACCCAGGCCCGTCAAAAGAAATATCGCGAGGCGACAGAAGACTATCAGAAGGCCGTTGCGTTGAAGCCGAATTACTTTGACGCGTTTATGGGTCTTGGCTCGGCTTACTTCGAGATAGATAGCTACCCCGAGGCTGTTGCGGCGTACAAGCAGGCCGAACGGCTTCGGAACGACAACATAGAGGTACTTGTGAATCTCGGCGACGCCTACCGGCAGATGGCGAACTACAACGACGCCGAAGCCAAGTACAATCTCGCGACTGTCTTTATCGAACGGGACAAGAGCTACAACCGTGATGAGGCCGCCGATGTCTACAGCAAGATCGGCTTCGTTATCGCAAAACAGTGCGAGTTGAACATGAAGAAGGCTTTCCCATGCCGCTGGGATGTCGCAGTTCGGGCGCTCGAAAAGGCGTCGACGATAACCGCAAACAATGTGGATACGGCGAATCTCGGGTGGGCATATTACAACGCGGCGAAAAATGACATTCAGAACAAGCGTCCGGCTGAGGCAAAGATAAAACTTGAAAAGGCGAAAGCAGCGCTGGAAAAGGCCGCCTTCTCGAGTCCAAAATTTATCGAGGGACCACTGCTAAACCTTGGAATGACCCTCACAGATCTGGGCGATTACGCAGGTGCTGTAGATGCCTTCAAGCGCGTGATCGACAAACAGCCGAAATGGGTATTTGCGATGAACGAACTCGGCATTGCTTATCGCAAGCAGGACAACTTCAAGGATGCGAGCGCGGCTTTTCGCAAAGCGGTGGCGACTGAACCCAAGTACGCAATCGCTTACTACAACTTAGCTGAAGCTGAATTTCGCGCCGGGAATTTAGGCGATGCGCAAAAGGCATTTAACAAGGTCAAAGACCTTGGCCGAAGGGACCTCGCGACGCAACTTCAACTGCTGAGCGGCGGGGCACTGCGTTGATAAACGGTTCGTGATCGCTCCTAAGTCCTTACATGTCCAAGAAAACGTGGCGCTCGCCCCGCTGACGACTCTCGACGTCGGTGGGGCGGCGCGCTTTTTCGTTCGAGCTGAGTCTGAACCTGATGTCGTCGCCTCCTTCGAGCATGCGCGCGAACGTGGGCTCGACGTTTTCGTGCTTGGCGGTGGAAGCAACATCCTGGTTTCCGACAGCGGATTCGACGGGCTTGTGATCCAGGTCGCGCTCGGGGGAGTCAGGATCGACGACACGCATGTTACCGCGCAGGCCGGAGAGGATTGGGATAAGTTCGTTGAGTTGTGCGTCGACCGAAACCTCGGCGGGCTCGAATGCCTCAGCGGTATTCCGGGTCTGGTTGGTGGCACGCCCGTCCAGAATGTCGGTGCCTACGGCCAGGAAGTTTCCGAGTCGATCGTCTCGGTTCGATGCTTCGACCGCGTCACCGGAAAGGTCGTCGAGTTGAGAAACGCCGATTGCGGATTTGCTTACAGGACAAGTATCTTCAACTCGAGCGAACGCGACCGATATGTTGTTCTCGCCGTAACGTACCGGCTGACTGCGGGTGCAGATCCGAAGATCGCGTATAAGGATCTTAAAGAATTCTTCGGCGATCGCCAGCCGGGGCTTAGCGAGACGCGCGCGGCGGTGCTGCAGATCCGGCGTGCGAAGTCGATGGTGATTGACGAAAACGATCCGAATTCGCGGAGCGCAGGATCTTTTTTTAAGAACCCGATCGTCGACGTCTCAAAGCACGAAGAAATCGCGGCGGATCGGGAGCACGCGAGCGTCCCGAGCTTTCCCGCGGGAGATAAAGTGAAGATCCCGGCGGCATGGTTGATCGAGCGATCCGGATTTCAAAAAGGCTATCGACTCGGAAAGGCGGGCATCTCAACCAAACACTCACTCGCGCTGGTCAATCTTGGTGGCGCTACCGCTGCCGAGATAATTGCGCTGAAAGAAAAAATACAAGATGGGGTTCGGGGAAAATTCGATATACTTTTACAGCCGGAGCCGATCTTCGTGGGCTTCGAATAATCACGCAAAAAATTCCCGCTGCATTCGTCCAGAAGGTTGCAAAGTTTTTACTCAAGAGGTGTCCATGTTCCGCAATCAGCCTTTAGCAAAATCATTCTTTTCTTCAGCCGTTTTGCTTTCGATCAGCTTTACGACGATTTTCGTGTTTCCGCAGGACATAGTAGCGTCGGACGATATCACCGGCGGCGCGAGCGTATTTGTATTTCGCAAGTCCAGGAAAGAGCCGCACGAAAAAGCTGCGGGCCGGGCGATGAAAGGGAGTAGTGGCAGCAGCGGTCGCGCCGGTCGCAGTGGGGGGTATGACACCCAGCTTGCGGCGAATCGGAAAAAACGGGTGACAAAAGCCAAAGCGAATCAAGCTGTGGTCGCGAAGAATCGCACGCCCCAGCGCAACGCAAAACTCACGCTTTCAAACACTCTGACTGCAAAGGCCGATACACAACTCGAATCCAAGCAGACCGACCAGGCGATCGCTACATATCGCGAGGCGTTAAAGAACAATCCGAAGAATGACGACGCAAAGTCAGGGCTGAGCGACGCTCTTGTTGCGAAGGGAATCGATGTCGCGGGGGGCACGAACAACTCCGCAGCGATCGTGTATCTCGACGAAGCCGTTGTACTCGATCCGACGAACGATGTGGCTTACGCAAAGCTAGGTGAGATCTATGACGCAAAAAACGACACGACAAAGGCCCGCCAGAGTTACGAGAAGGCTTTGCAGATCAATCCTGAACTTGCAACTCTTTACGTTCCGGTCGGTGTGACTTACTTGAACGGCGGCGAGATCGCCAAGGCTGAATCTTCTCTACATAATGCCGAGAAGCGCGGAGTGTCGGATGCCGAGTTCTATAACTTGAAGGGCATGACGCTCTACAAACAAAATAAGAATCCCGAAGCTCTATCAGCTTTCGAGAAGACGCTTTCGCTTGACGGCAGAAACGCCACGGCGAAGTATTACCGTGCGGCGATTTTCGATCGGATGAATCAGCCTGACCAATCTCTCGCGGCGTATCGGGAAACTGTCGCGATCGCACCCGAGTACGCACCGGCATGGTTCGATATGGGAGTTACGCAATATAACAAGGGTGACTACGCGGGCGCAGAAAAATCGTACAAGGAAGCGATTCGTATCGATCCCGAGCACTATCAGGCCCATGCGAATCTCGCCAGCACCTATCGCCAGCTCGAACGTTACCCTGAGGCGAATGCGGAATATAAGCTGGCAGAAGTTGGGATAAAGGATAATCCGGATCTCTATAGCGAGTGGGGTTACTGCCTCGGCAAGACAAACGAATGGGACAAATCTGTTGCACGGCTCGAGCAAGCGCGCAAATTGAGCCCGGACGCGGTCGATGATACGAACGTCGGTTGGGGATATTACAACTCGGCACAGGTCGATAAGCAGAACAAGAACGACGCCGAGGCTAATGCAAAACTCCAGAAGAGCAAGGAATCTTTAACTGCGGCGGTCCAGAAGGACCCGAAGCTTGATGCCGCTTACATGAACCTTGGCTCGACCAATAATGCACTCGGGGATTTCGAAGCGGCCGTCTCGGCTTTGAATGTCGCACTCAGCCTGCGCAGCGATTGGGTGATTGCGATCAATC
>JANMUW010000333.1:0-4863 GCA_031392105.1 Acidobacteriota bacterium
AACCACTTTGCTATCGTCGTCGAGCAGGAGGATAAATATTCTCTCAATGAGATCTGGCGTGAGATCGGTGCGACATATCTCGCGGCGAACATGTTCAAAGAGGCCGCGGACGCCCTGGAAAAATATGTCGATCGCCGCCCGGTCGATCCGGAAGGTTTGTATTATCTCGGCCGAGTTCTAAAAGCACAGGGGAATTCGGATCGGGCCCGTGAAATGTTCGAACAGGCCGTCGATTCCGTGAACAGCTCACCACATTACCGTCGTCGTGAGATCCAGAAATGGCGCAAGCTGGCGGAAAAAGAGATCTAAATTTTATTGCCCGCGAATAGCAAGTTGGCAACATTCGCAGGTCCGGAAGGTCCACTTGCGGCCGCTCCTTTCTTAAGCCGTGCGCTAAGAGCGGGGGCAAGCCCGCCTTCCGAACCTGCGAATGTTACAACCCGCTTTCTTTTGGATTACCCCTTTACGCTGACTTTCTATACTGCACCACAAATCGCGGGATCGGCGGGTCCTCGTCACCGTCAATAATGCGAAAGTCTTTTTGTACGAGGCCGTGAGTTTCGAATCTCGACAGATCTTTTCGCGACAGCGGCCATGGGAGCTCGACCGGCTCCTCATCATCCTCACGGCCGCGCGTAACGATTACTAATTCCCCGTCGCTTGCTACGAACGCGGCGATCGAATCGATAACCCGCTCGCGGATTTCCATTGGCAATGGCTGGATGGTGTAAACCTCGAGCACAAAATCGAAGCCGCTGATCCATCCACGAGATGGCTCGAAGAGATCGGCGACCTCGAATCGAATGTCGGTATCTTTGTGAAGCCGCTTAGCCCATTCGATCGCAGTAGGCGAAATGTCGAAACCCGTGACCTTAAATCCAAGATCGCCGAGATACTTCGCGTCATCGCCGAGCCCGCACCCGACAACAAGGGCCTTACGTCCATCGCCTTTCAGCCCAACGTCCTCCGCCCATATTCGAAAAAAGTTGTTCGGCTCGAGGTCCGCCCACGGTATCTGTCCATTGTCTCCGCCGGCTTCTTTATAAAATGCATCGAACCAGCCGACGGAATCGCCGCGTTCGGCGAACTCCGCCGCTAGTTCCCGTGCTCGGGCACGACGTGCTTCTATCGCATCATTGATTGTTTTTTCCATGTCTTGACGCCTTATTCCGTTGAACCCGCACCAGCGCGGATAGCTATTCCCTTGTTACATCCGACTTTTTATCGGCCAGGCCCACTTCTCGAAGGAGGTTTTGGAATCTCGGATTTGGTGTCAGAAATTCAAATTCCTTGTCAAACTTTATCCACGTCAGATTAGGGTCGCGTTCCGCCAAACCCGTTTCGAGCCATTCGATCGCCTTGTCTTCGTTTTTCAATGCGGCGTAAACCGATGCGATATTCGCGCTGCTGATGTATTTGTCACGTTTCATCTGAAGTAGATGCTCAAGAGTTTGATGAACCCCTGCGTCATCTCCCATTGCCGCCTGGAGAATTCCCTGTAATGAAAGCGTAAGTGAATTCTCGTGCGAAAGAGCAACGGCTTGGACGCGGTGGCGGTCGGCTTCGGCAAAACGGCCCGCATCGATATAGGCAAAAGCAAGATGATAATGACCGAGGAAGAAATCCGGAAAAGACGCGAGGGTTTCAAGGTGAAGCTGGATGGACGCATCGGTCTCTCCGTAGTAACGCAAAACTTCTGCCAGCCAGACAGCGTTGATCGGCGAAAAAGGATCGAGCTCCCTCGCCTTTTTCAAGGCGATCAGAGCGTCGCCAACTCTATCGACCCGGAGCAAATAAACTCCAAGCAGTTGATGGCCCGCCGGGTAATTGGGGTTTAAATTAATCGCGTTCCTGAACGAAGCCTCCGCTCCCGGCCAATTCCAATCGTAATGCAGGATCGCTAAACCGAGGGCGGCATGGGCCTCCGCCAAACTTCCGTCAATGGAAAGGGCCTTTAACGCGCAAGCCTTCGCTTTCGGAAAATAGTCATGGGGCGGAAAGCCGTCATAAACGGGTAGCAAATTATAGATGTCCGCCAATCCCGCTTGCGCGAGCGCGTACGAGGGGTCGATCTCGATCGCTTTTTCAAAACATTCGAGGGCCGCATCGTAACCTTCCGTGCTGCGCTTATTGTAGAAGAAACGCCCCTTGAGATATTGCTCATAAGCTTCGACATTTTCGGTGCTGTGAGTCGTAAGTTTTACCCTCGCTTCGGCAGTCAGTTTCTTGCTCAAAGCTCCGACAACGCGCTCGGCGATCCGATCCTGAACATCGAAAATGTCCTCGATGTCGGTGTTGAAGCTATCCGCCCACAGGGAATACCCGTTGTGTGGACGCAACATCTGGACTGTCAGCCGCAGCCTGTTCCCGGATCTTTGGAATTTACCTTCAAGGATCGCGTCAACCTGCAGTTCACGTCCGGCTGCAACGACATCCTGCTCTAACAGATTGAACTTGAGAATCGAGCTCGTCGGGCGTACCTGAATTTGTCCCGCCCGGCCAAGTTGCGTAATAAGCGCGTCCGTAATGCCGAGGCCAAAAAAATCATCGTCCAATTTTCCGCCTAACGGCTGGAAAGGCAGTACAGCGATGCTATTGACCTCATCGGTCATAGAACCTGATGACGTGTTCCGACTTTCCGTTTCGACGCTTTGCGAAACCTTTACCCGGAGACGGCGATGGATCAGCAGATTGGTATCGTCGTCGATCTGCCTGATGTCCGCCCGGAATCGATAGCCGCGCCTCGGGAGAGTTTCGATAAGCTCAACACCGCCTGTGTCCAGGATCTTGCGCAGCCGGGAGATGTTCTTCGCAAGGTTGCCTTCTTCGACGAACGATTCTTCCCAGAGCGAAGTCATCATTTCGTCCTTCGTCAGAAGCCGTCCGTTGTGCCGGACGAGCAGTAGAAGCGTATCGAAAACCTTGTCGGAAAGGTGGGTTGGCTCACCATCAGAAAGCAGAATGCGCTCGTGCGGGTCAAGCACAAACTTCCCGAATTCGTATCTGATGCCTGTGTTTTCGGTCGCGTCGTTCATGTCAAAACAATGTCATAACTTTGTCCGAACGAATCCAAGACGGGCTTTTGCCGATTCTGGGAGGATAAGCCTACGAATCAGAGAGCGAGCAAGGGTGCAAATGTAACGCCAATTGTAGACCTGAACCGTAAGGTAAACAAGAAAACCGCAATGACGGAAAAAACCAGGATCGAGATAGAGGTAAACGAAACCGTCGCATACAGCCGAAGCAGCGAACGATTCGAAAATTATTGTCCAGACTGCCGACGCATGGCAGAGATGGCGACACCTCAGGTAGGCGCCGTTCTCGGGCATCTGACGGAACGCGAGATCTACAGACTTGTGGAGTCGGGTTCCATCCATTTCGTCGAAACCGACCGCGTTTTGATCTGTCTCAACTCATTGCCCGGATATCAGATCGTCACCGAAACAGAGGAGCACTTATGAATCACAAATATCACATCTTAATATGCACATTGTTATTAGCGATCACTGGGTTCGCTCTGCCCGGGCTGGCAAGTTGGACACAGCGGCAGAAAATTACAAGCACGCCACGCGGAGTGGGCGCCCAGCACGGAAATGCGGTAGCTATAAGCGGTAACACGATGGTTGTCGGGGCTAGGTTTGATAGCACGACTGCCTCACAGGCAGGTGCGGCATTCGTTTATGTGCTTAATGCCGGTAGCTGGACGCAACAGGCGGTCTTGCTTGCGAATGACGGAGCGGCGACCGATAAGTTTGGTTATTCAGTGGCGATAAGCGGTGACACGATCGTCGTCGGCTCTTACAATGACGATTCGCCCTTGTCGAATGCCGGCTCGGCCTACGTATATGTCCGAAGCGGTACGACGTGGACGTTCCAGCAGAAACTAACGGCGAATGACGCGACGGCGGATGACGAATTCGGTAATGCCGTCGGCATTGCCGGTGAAACGATCGTTGTCGGATCACACTTCGCCGATCTGCCAAGCAATGCACAGGCGGGCTCTGCGTATGTCTACGTTCGCGTCGGAACGGCCTGGACGCAAACGCAAAGGCTGATTCCGGTATCGACAAACGGCAGCGTAATTCTCGGAGACCACTTTGGAGAATCGGTTGCGATGAGCAGTATGCTCGCGATCGGTGCGGCGGGCGACGATACACCATTCACTGCGGCCGGCGCCGTATACGTTTTTGAGTTTAGTCTCGGAACATTCGTTCCAATGCAAAAGATTAATATTCCGAGCGGCGCAAACGGCGACCGTTTCGGTAACTCTGTCGCGATCGAAGGCAACACCTTGGTCGGCGGTGCACTGCAATACACTCCGATCATCGGACAGCCCGCGTTCGGAGCAGCGTACGTTTACGAACTCAGCGGCCCGACATGGATCTCACAAGGAAGGCTTACTGCCTCCGACGGCGCATCGTTCGATCGGTTTGGTTATTCGGTAGCGGTCAGTAACAACGTCATCGCTGTCGGAGCGCGCGAAGACGATACTACCGCCGGCGGTCCCGACGCAGGTTCGGCGTATATATTTAATCGCAGTGGAGCAGTCTGGACGGAGCAGCAAAAACTCGCCCCGAACGATACATTCAACGGCGACCGATTTGGTGTGAGCGTCGCTCTTAGTTTCGGCAATCTGGTCGTCGGCGCGGCGGAAAAAGCCCTCTCTTCTCCTAACGGTCAGGGGGCGGTTTATTATTTCACTCTTTCTCCACCAAAGACTCCATTTGATTTCGACGGCGACGGAAAGGCGGATATTTCTATCTTTCGTCCGCTCAATGGTCAGTGGTGGTATCAGAGAAGTCTGGACAACGCCGTCTGGGCAACAACATTCGGCACATCAACTGACAAACCTGTTCCCGCCGA
>JANMUW010000368.1:0-2480 GCA_031392105.1 Acidobacteriota bacterium
CGGTAAGAAATACAAAGCGCTCTCGCGCTTGCCCCTGGTCAGTGTGATCTCACCACAGTACATCGGCATTCGCGAGGATAAGGAAGCCGTCGTCGATGATGTGAACATCCGGCAGGTAAACGACCTGGTAAAAGTTCCTGAGGTCACGAAATCGGCGCATGTTGATCAAGCGGATCCGAGCGAATTGCTTGAGCGGCAGGTTTACACGAAGACGATGAAGGGCAATAAGATGGTCCGGAAGCTTCTTATGTGGAAGACGAACAAGAACGAAGCTGAGTTCCCTGCCTTCGTCGTCTATCTCACCGACTTCAGCCCGAACCGGCAGAATCCGCTCGAACGTGATATCAAGATCGCGAGCACCGAGAAGGATGCGAAGAAGCTATTCGACGTGCTCGCGACGAAGAACTTCGTCAGTGGCTGGGAGCGTGTCGGTAAGTGAGTTTCACCGCCGAGACGCCGAGACGGAGAGCTAAAGAAGGATAAGACGACCTTGGAATCTCGCCGGTGATTTTCGTTCTCTGCGTCTCGGCGTCTCGGCGTCTCGGCGTCTCGGCGGTTAGAATATTGCAGATATGGCAGCACCATTCGCTGAATTCGCCGGTAACAAGCGCCTCCTCTGGATTGCCTCGGAGTGGGTGCGATATGCCGACAAACTAGCAGAGTGGGCGATGGAGCGGCTCGTCAATCGTCGCGACGTATGGAGCCAATATACGCTGAAGGACGGAAAGATCGGCGTCGTCATGCTACCGATCGTTGAGCGGCGTAAGCTGGGCACCGACATGGTGACTCTCAACAAGCTTCACCGGCATTTCTCCGGAAAATCACCGGCACACTTAATCGGGCTTCACTCGATCTCGGATCACAGTACGGCGAAATGGTTCGCGGTCGATGTCGATCTGCATGACGAAAGCTTGCCCAACAGCGATGAGATCGCCGAAGCGAATTTTAACGCCGCGCTGGAATGGGCCGAGCGCTTACGCGAACAAGGTATCGATGCGATGCTGATTGACAGCAACGGTGTCGGTGGTTATCACGTCTGGGTTTTGCTTGACAAAGAATATCCACTTGCCGACGTTTACGATTTCGCTGACGCATTGCGATCCGATTGGAAGGAACTCGGCCTGCCGCGAAAGCCGGAGCAGTTTCCGCCGAAGCGTATCGTCGGTCCGGATGATCTTCCCTACACGCTGCGGACGCCGGGACGTCATCACACGCGTCATCATTACACCCGGCTCTGGAACTTTGACGCCGTAGCAGGCGAACCTGAGTGGCTCGAAGGCGGTGATGCCATCGAAGCGATGATGGGAGCGAAACCGTCAAAGCTCCCGAAGATCCGCCGGAAGAAAGAAAATTTAGCCGAGTACAAACCATCATCCCCACGCAAGACGAAAACCGAACCGACGCGAAGCCGAGTCTGCGTCGATCTCGACGGCGTGCTTGCCAAGTACGATTCGTGGAAAGGCGTTGATCATTTCGGCTCACCCATAGCGGGAGCTCTTGAGTTTATGCAGAAACTGGCGAAGTTCGCTGAGATCACGATCTTCACCTCACGATGCGCGCAGGATGTGCTGGAAGGCTCGCGGATCACGCCTGGCCAGCTCCGCGTTAAGGTGATCGAATGGCTCGAGAAGCACGACTTCCCTTATACCGATGTCTACATCGGACAAGGTAAGCCGCGAGCCGCTGCGTTCATCGACGACCGCGCCGTTCATTGCAACCCACAACGAGATAAGGCCGCATTTGAAGAAGCACTTACTCGCACGAAGGCGCTCGTTCGCAAGCCTCATGGCCTCCCGAAAGCGTAGCGCCGGATAACAAACTTCAGTTCGTTGCTCTTACTCGATCACGACAAGTGTGCTTGCAGCAAACTGAAGTTTGCTGTCCCTCCTTGGGAACATATTCCTCCACCGGGTGTCTAACTGTGCGACGGTTGGCACCGGGCTTTTGAAAAGGAGGAGTTGAAATGTTTGACAAGCTTATCGAATCAAATTCGGCCGAGGCCGAGTTCAAGCCCCGGCGCAAGTTCTTCATGATGTCATCCGTTGTGGTCGGAATTCTATTTCTCAGTGCGGTTGTTTTCAGTTTGTACGCCCAGGACATCGATCTCGGATCCGATAGTTTCGAGATCGCAGAGTTGCTCGCCCCTGTCGCCGCGGACGCCCCGGAACCTGAACGGCCCCGCGTTCAGCCTCAGCAGAAAAACCAACCTCAGCAGAGTGAAATACCGGTGCGTCGCGAGTTGGTCGCCACAATCGAACAGACCCGCGCCATACCGGATACGATCTCGACTACACCATTCCTTGGAAAGACGATGCCAGACGGACCGGTCGTTATCAAACCACTGGGCGCCGAAACGAATGGAGCACCGTCCACCGGACCCGTCGGAAGTGGCAACGTTGGTACCTCTTCGAACTCCGATCGGGTAACGGAAGTTGTCAACCTCCCCGAACCGCCCCCGATCGTGAAACCGAAGCCGCCGA
>JANMUW010000377.1:0-6160 GCA_031392105.1 Acidobacteriota bacterium
CCGACAAGGAAAAGAATTTCCACTGCGAACTCTTCGAGCTCTGCGTGAAATTAATGTATCGCACGCAGCCCTCGCGGAGTTCGCAGAGGAAAAAGTGGCCGCACACTCCGCAGAATCCACCAAAAGTACGTATAATGCTCCTAACACTGATGGAGCAGGAACCTCTCGAACAATTCGTTTTTGATTTTAACAAAGAGACGGCGGAGATCTCTGCGGGTTCGGGTGACGAATTGAAGCTCAAGCTCGGCGAGTTTGCCGGGCCGCTCGATCTGCTGCTATTTCTCATTCGTCAAGAGCAGGCGAATATCTTCGATATCCCGATCGCGAAGATCACGGACGAATACGTCAAATACATCCGTCTGATGAAGAGCCTTGACATCGCGGTCGCGGCCGACTTTCTTGTGATGGCGGCGACGCTGATCGAGATCAAGTCGAAGATGCTTCTGCCTCGCGATCCGACGGCTCCGGACGAGGAGGAGTTCGAAGATCCGCGCAAAGAATTGGTCGACCGGCTGCTCGAATACGAAAAGTACAAAGCCGCCTCACAGATGTTGTACGAGCGGACGACGATCGAACATGCCGTCTTTCAGCGCGGCAAGATCGAATCGGATGATTCGAATGCTGAGATCAATGCGTCCGTCTTCGACATCATCACGGTCTTTCAAAAGATCCTTTTGCGTCATCGCGATGAAGTCAAAATGGAGATCGCACGTGAAGAGATCTCGCTGTCGGACATGATCAGGACTCTCAAGCGACGCATTTTCGAAGAGATGGAGTTGAATGTCCAAACGTTCTTTGAAGAAATGCATTCGAAGCGCGAACTCGTCACGGCGTTCATCGCCGTGCTTGAGATCGTGCGAACTGAAAGCGTAAAGCTGACACAAAAGAAAACGTTCGGAGAAATTATTCTAAAGGCGGTCACGAATGGAACCGGAAACTGAAACTGAAATTGAAGCCGACGTCGAAGTAGCGTCTGAGAGATCTTCACGCGGGATGGCAGAGCTTGTCGCGATAGTCGAAGCCCTCATCTTCGTCGCCGACGAACCGATCACGACAAAGCTGCTCGCCGAAGTTCTCGAAGAAGATCGGGACGCGGTTGAAGCCGCTGTTGTCGAATTGCAGAAAGAATACGAAGGCCGCGAAAGCGGATTGCAGATCCGCGAGATCGCTGGCGGGTGGCAAATCGCCACACGAACCGAGCTTCACGAAGATGTCCGCAAGTTTCTGAAAACGCGCCCGAGCGCGAAACTCTCGCTCGCGTCACTTGAGACCCTCGCCGTAATCGCGTACAAACAGCCGGTGACCGTTCCCGAGATCCTCGAGATCCGCGGCGTGCAATCGGCATCGGCAATAAAGACGCTGCTCGAAAAACGCCTGATCGTAACCAAAGGCCACAAAGAAACGGTCGGCCGTCCTATGCAGTATGGGACTTCGAAGGAGTTTCTCATCCAGTTTGGTTTGAAAGATCTGACCGAGCTGCCGAGCATTGAGGATTTCGAAGATTTGGCAGGCTAGGATTTTTAACGCAGAGACCGCGGAGAACGCAGAGAAGGAGTTTGCCCGCGAATTACGCCAATAGCGCGAATCTTTTTTCGCGATCATTCGCGTTATTCGCGGGCAAATGCTTTTTGCCTCTGCGTTCTCCGCGGTCTCTGCGTTAAGATTCTTCTGTGCAAGAAAGACTTCAAAAATTAATCGCCCAGGCAGGAATAGCATCGCGCCGAGCTTCCGAGGAATTGATCGCATCCGGCGCTGTCACCGTCAACGGCAAGATAATCACCGAGCTTGGAACGAAAGCCGATCCCGAAACAGACCACATCAAAGTTAATGGAAAGCTCATTAACATCAAGCTTCGCGATCGAGAGAACGTCTATGTTCTCCTCAACAAACCGAAAGGTTATTTGTCGAGCGCCGCGGATCCGCAACGACGCAAGCTTGTGACCGATCTCGTTAAGGGACACGGGAAGCTTCACCCGGTTGGACGTCTCGACTTCAATACCGAAGGCCTGATCATCCTCACAAACGATGGCGAGTTCACAAACAACGTCGCGTCGTCGAAAACGATCCCGAAAGTTTATCAGGTGAAGACCAAGGGAATGCCGACCGAGGTGGCGATACGGAAACTGCGGCGAGGCTTGAAGCTCGAAGACGGATTTAAGACGGCACCCGCCGATATCAAGATACTAAAACCGACGGACAAGAACGGCTGGTACGAGGTCACTTTGTACGAAGGTCACAATCAGCAGATCCGCAAGATGTTCGATGCTGTCGGGCACTCAGTCGTTAAACTGAAGCGGATCGCGATCGGAAGCGTCACCGATGCCGGCGTCCCGGTGGGCCGATCCAGAAAGTTAACGCCCGACGAGATCCGGACGCTGACGTCTGGTAAGCGATAGGAAAATTATTCCCGCGAAAGGACGCGAAAGAAAGAAAGCTTTTTCGCGTATTTCGCGGGCAAACTCTTCGGCGACCTCGGGCAAATTAAGTCGCTGTCTACGCAAGTGCTCGGTGCTCGACCATCAGGCATAGGTCCTGAACTACTTTGATTCCCGCTCTCGCGAACGCTTCAGCCGCCGCATCATTCCGAATTCCAAGCTGCACCCAAACTGATTTTGGCTTCGCCTCGATGATCTCATTGACGTGTTTTGGGATATCCACATCACGTCGAAAGACATTCACCATATCGATATCACCGGGCACGTCGCGCAGATCGCGATAGACTTTTTGTCCCAGGATTTCGGTGACGTCGGGATAGTAGACGGGCACCGGCACTATGTCGAAGCCGGCGTTCTGCATGTACTTTGCAACATAAAACGCGGGCTGCGCGAAATGAGATTCAGGTTTTATCCCGAGCACGGCTATTCGTTTCGTCTCCCGCAGCAAGTTCGCGATATCTTCAGACGATGTGAGAATATTCTTCCGCCATTCCATAGGAAGAGTTTAATGTTCGGGTTCGGGTGAGACAAACGGAAAGCCCTCGAAGATGATCGAGAGACCGGATCAGGGCAAAGCATCGATCCGCTTTTGTAAACGGTCCGCAAGAGACGCCGCCGGCTCAGCTCCCGCGCTTCGAAAGAACTTCACGCCCACGCTTTTTCCAAAGTCGACCGCATCGCGAAGCTGCGCCTTTTGTTCCGGGGTCAGGGACGGAAACTTTTGCCCTGCTTCAGCGAGCACTGTGTCCACACTCACCGATGAGATCGCGGCTTCGACCTCGGCCGGCGAGTTTGTGAACTCCTTAGACCTAACCAGATCAAGAAAACTTCGAAGTTGAGCCTTCTCGCCCATGTTACCCGCTAGGTAAGTTGCGGCTGCGTGCGCATCACCTTCGTAAGTTCCATCGGCGAAAATTACTGACGTCACGCTCAAGAGAAGATTCGATAAGGGGGGTGGGACTTCGCCGGTAGAAATAGGAGAAACTTTCATCGGATACCGAAGCGGGCGCTGGTAAGTATCGCCGGGCTTGATCACGATCACGCCTCCTTCGTTCCTCGGAGCACCAGTCACTTTTCTTACTCCGTCAATAGACGTGTTGTATGTAAAACAGACTACCGGCTTCGGTGAGTTGTTTTGCACGCGGACTGTGAAACTCGGTATCGTCGATTGTGCCGGTTCGACGCTGACCTGAAGGGATTTCGTTTTGTTTACTACGGCCGGCGGATCTGGAACAGTCGCCGGAGCTCGTACCAATTGCAGTTCGAAGGGCTCGACACCGAGATCTGATAGCTCGCGAATAATGGTTTTCTTCTCCGCGACAAGTGTGTATTCGACTACGAAGTCTTCTGTCTCATGATTTCTTCCTCGAAGCACAGTGACTCGGGCTTTGATCAGTCCGTCATCGACGCGGGTCGATATTTTGACCGCGGCAACAGGCACCTCGCCTGGCCGGGGTTGCCAATCGGCGGGCCGCTGAAACCATTCATACCACGTCCAGTTGCCCAGCTGTTGATACGCGAGAATCTTGCCCTTGAAGAAGGTAACCTCGAGAGCCATCGCTTTCGCGGCCGGCGGGGTAACCGTCGATTGCTGCGCAGAGGCTGAAATAAAGAGGGCAGCGAGCAACAGGCCGATCGCCATTATCCTTCCACGCATAGAATTATTCATTTTGCGGTCTCCTTCAGAGAAGAGGTGGATCACAAACCGATAGTCAGGTAGGTGCATCTTAAGCGAAAATGAAACGGAAAGATATAGCTGGGCGAATAACAAGAGTACTGCCGATAGTACGTTCCGCGGAGATTCAAAAAAAGCCTGGAAGTAACGGTAAGTGACGCCGATTTACAGCCTGCTGCCCACAGGATAAACTTACGGCAACAAAACATATGAATTTCGAACTGACGGAAGAACAGCTTCAGATAAAACACAGTGTGCGCGAGTTCGCTGAAAGCGAGATAAAACCGCACGTCATGGAGTGGGACGAGTCGCAGCATTTTCCTGTCGAGTTAAGACCTAAGCTCGCGGAGCTCGGTCTGCTCGGCATTCTGTTCCCCGAAGAGTACGGGGGTGCGGGAATGGGATACGTCGAATACGCGACGATCATCGAAGAGCTCGGACGCGTATGCGGCTCGGTTGGTCTGTCGGTCGCCGCTCATAACTCGCTTTGCTCGAACCATCTCTACATGTTCGGAAGCGAAGAACAGAAACAAAAGTATCTGGTTCCGCTTGCTCGCGGCGAATCATTCGGAGCATGGGGCCTGACCGAATCGCAGGCCGGATCGGACTCGGCCGGTACGCGAACGAACGCGGTCCGCTCGAACGGCGGATGGAAAGTTAACGGCTCTAAGAATTTTATTACGCACGCCATCGCATGTCAGACGCTTGTCGCCGTCGCCGTCACTGATAAGTCGAAAGGCAATCGCGGGATTTCGGCCTTTATTTTTGACAAATCAATGGACGGATTCCGTTCGGACCACAAAGAGAACAAACTAGGAATGCGGGCGTCGGAAACGGCGTCCGTAGTTTTTGAAGATTGCTATGTGCCCGATGAGAACCGCATCGGAAACGAAGGCGAAGGATTTCTTCAGTGCATGCAGGTTCTCGACGGCGGCCGCATCTCGATCGCGGCGCTATCGGTCGGGATAGCACAGGGTGCGTACGAGGCCGCGGTCAGATACGCGAAAGAGCGTCAACAATTCGGAAAGCCGATCGCTGAGTTCCAGGCGATTCAATTCAAGCTTGCCGATATGGCGACACAGACCGAGGCGGCGCGGCTCTTGACCCTGCGCGCGGCGGCGATGAAGGACGCCGGTAAGACCACTACGCAGGGATCGGCAATGGCGAAGCTGTTTGCGTCCGAAACGGCGGTGAAGGTCGCTGAAGAATCGATCCAAATACATGGCGGATATGGTTACACGAAAGACTATCCGGCTGAGAAATACTGGCGCGATTCAAAACTTTGCACGATCGGCGAAGGCACGTCGGAGATCCAGCGAGTTGTCATCGCGAAACAACTCCTAAGGTAGGACAAACTTCAGTTTGTCCTCCGTCGTAGTCGCAGTCGCATTTGGATAACGCTTGTCAGCAAACTGAAGTTTGCTGTACGGTGTTGCATCTGTGAAACACCTGCGCTATTATTCCCGTCCGATCGAAATTTAGTTAAAAGGAGTGAGATTGTTTTATGAGTTCAACGGCAGTCAGTTCTAACAATATCGCGTCAGCATTAGTAGCAGAGATGGAGCACGAGGCAGGCGTTACACGGACGATTCTGGAGCGCATTCCGGCCGAAACATTTGATTGGAAGCCGCATGAAAAGTCGATGACATTTGGCCGTCTGGCGAGCCATGTCGCCGAAATGTTCGCATGGACCGGGCCGACCCTGGAGCATCCGGAGCTCGACTTCGCGAAGATGGATTACAAACCTTTTGAGCCGAAGACGACAGAAGAACTTGTCGAGTTTTTCGATAAGAACGTTGCCGAGGCGATCACTGCTCTCAAGAGTTCGCCCGACGAAAGATTCATGGAAAACTGGACGATGCGAAATGGCGAGACCGTTTATTTTACGATGCCGAAAGTCGCCGTGATGCGTTCGTTTGTCATGAACCACATCATTCATCATCGCGGCCAACTGTCGGTTTATCTACGACTCAACGATATTGCGGTCCCGTCTATCTACGGCCCATCCGCCGACGAAGGTACGATGTAGTGTTAAGCGAGACTTAATGAC
>JANMUW010000430.1:0-5576 GCA_031392105.1 Acidobacteriota bacterium
GTGTTGCAGTTCTCGCAAAACCAAAGAAGTCCATCGAGCTCGCCGTCGTGTCGTTTGCGCTCGATGACGAGGCCGACCGTATTCGCACCGCGGATCGGATTGTGCGGAACGCGTGGCGGAAGCAAGAACATCTCGCCTTCGTTGATGGGTACCTCAACAGCCTTGCCGTCTTCCTGGATCTGAACTTTTATGTCGCCTTCAATCTGGTAGAAAAGCTCTTCTCCTTCGTCCCAGTGATAGTCCTTCCGCGAGTTGGGGCCGCCGACGACCATCACGATGAAATCGTCGTCATCGTAGACGCATTGATTTCCGACCGGCGGCTTGAGCAGATGCCGGTGTTCGTCGATCCAGTGCTTGAAATTAAAGGGGCGTCGGATTGGCATCTAATTCTTATCTCTAAGCGGAATGGAGGATGTCGAAACTTCCTTAGCCGGATAAAGGTGGAACACGTCAAACGTCGGCTTTCCAGCAAGTTCTGTCTCGCGACACCATTCCACCCAATCGAAGTTATCCGGGTTTGCCGGATCCATAGTCTCGGGACTGGAATCTACTGAAAAATGTTTCTCGACCCCAATCAAGTTAATCTTACGCTCTGTGAGCGCTTCACTAAAACACAGCTCAGCCTCCGGATATTTGCTGGCAATCACGAGGCACTCCGAGAAGACTCCTTCTCCTGGATACTCAACGGAGTCGTCTGAGAACCAACCATCGAATTTGAAATACCAGAATTTCATTTGTGCCGTGAATCGGGTAGGTTCTGCATATCAATCTCAAACAAGCTCAATTCAGTTCCCCGATAATGCGCCGGCAAGGTTGGCGACTCGGCCGGCGTCGTCAGCCCGAGAAACTTGAATCCGCAATCCTGATAATAGTCTATCAATTTCTGATTATCGCCCCACGTGTCCATCCGGACGAAACGAAGTCCTGTGCGTTTAGCATGCTCCAGAGCCCATTCAGTGATTATGGAAACATAACCGCCGCCGCGAAATTCCGGATTCGTTACGATCCGGTGAATGTACATCGCGGACTCATGCGAATTCTCGCCCCAGATGATCGGGTCCGAGTACGCCACAGAAAAAATACACGCTACCTTGTCAGCTTCGACGATCTTCCAAAGCCGTCCTTCGGAAATCTCCGTTTCGACAAGCTCACGATCGAAACCGAGCCAGGTTTTGTCGAATACTGTTTTCTGGAATTCGATCGCCTTGTCGTAAAGATCGAAGACGATTTCGACATCATCGATCGTTGCGTTGAGAATCTGCATCCTCTAGATCTCCGCCAGCTTTTCAACAGTGCGCCAATTGCGGCCGGTATAAGAAACACGTGGCTTTTTCTCAAAGAAACCTTTGGTCAATAAGCTCTCAGCAACGCCGAGCGGGAGGTGGCAATAGATCTCGCGGTCGTTGACCTCATAACGCTCACCCTCGAGAGCCGAATTTTCCAACAGAGTCTGCTTCTCGGCGGGCAAGGCCTCTTTCAAAAACAGCACGTGCATTTCTTTATGACTCGCGTACTCACCTCGGAACGGATTTCCATTGATAATTCGGTTAATGTCTTTTTGCTCCCGCACCATTATATCTACGGTCCGGCTCATCAGATTCTCGACGGCCTTTTCGATCTTGCTGACGAGCTTGGCCTCGGCGGTTTTGGTGGAATCAAAAGCAAGATTGCCGCTGTTTATATAGCTGGTGACGTTCTTAAAGCCGAGCCCCTCGAACTCTGCTTTAAGAACATCCATCTTGATCATGGTCTTTCCGCCGAGGTTGATCCCGCGGAGGAGCGCGATATATCTCATAAATAGACGTTGGATCTCGTTCGTGTTGTTTCGTGTGTTTCGTGGTTTTTCTTCCGTGCTTGCTCGATGTGGCTCAGTGACTGACTGACAAAACTGAACCACGAAGCAACGAAGTCACTCTGAATTTGTGACCTTTCTTGTTTCGTGTTCTTTTCGTGTGGGTTCGTGTGATTCGTGGTTTGCTTATGAAAACCGAACCACGAATCACACGAACGAGCCCGACATTACAAACATACAAACACACGAACCACACTAAACAACACTAACAAGAAGGAACGCTTGAGACTTCCTACGGTTGCCTCATGTCGATTACGAACCTGTAACGCACATCCGCCTTCACCGTTCGATCGTATGCTTCCTCGATCCGATCCGGCGTGATCACTTCGACATCCGAAGTGAGATTATTTGTCGCGCAGAAATCCAGCATCTCCTGTGTCTCCGGGATTCCGCCGATCAATGAGCCCGCGAGAGCCTTGTTTCCGCCGATAAGCGAGAACGCATTCAACGGTGTCGGTTCGGTAGGAACTCCGACGATCACCATCACACCGTTTAGTCCAAGAAGCGAGAGATAGGCATTGTAGTCGTGATTTGCCGAGATGGTATCCAGGATCAGATCGAAGCTTCCGGCCGCCGCCTTTGTCGCTTCGGCGTCCTTCGTATTCAAAAAATTCTGCGCCCCGAGTTTCTTCGCGTCCGCCTCTTTTCCGGGTGATGTGCTGAGCACTGTGACTTCGGCACCCATCGCGACGGCGATCTTCACCCCCATATGACCCAGTCCGCCGAGCCCGGCGATGGCGACCTTCTTCCCGGGTCCGGCTCCCCAGCGCTTCAGCGGCGAATATGTCGTGATTCCTGCACACAGAAGCGGAGCTACTCCGGCAAGATTCTCGGTCGCGGTTACCTTCAGTCCGTACTTTTCATCGATCACATATTTGTTCGAGTAACCCCCGTAAGTCGGAGTCACGCGGTCCATCTCGGTGCTGTTGTAGGTCTGGGCCGAACCTTTTATGCAGTATTGTTCGATGCCGCTTGTGCACGGGCCACACACGCGACATGAGTCTACGAAGCAACCGATCCCCGCCGCGTCTCCGACTTCGAACTTCGTGACATCACTTCCGACTTGTGAAACTACGCCGACGATTTCGTGACCCGGTACCATCGGAAAGATCGACGGGACCATCGGCTCCCATTCGCCACGGGCCTGGTGAATATCGGAGTGGCAGATGCCGCAATACTGAACGTCGATTAGTATGTCCCTCGGACCGACCTCTCTCCGCGTAAACTCAAATGGTTCGAATTTCGCTTCCGAGTTGTGTGTTGCGTATCCGCGCGCCGCGATCGCTCTTGTTTCGGCTGGTTGCATTGTTATCTCCTTATTTCCTTCGCATCATCCAAACATCATTGCTGTAAATGAATCGTATCTCGCCATTCTCGGTGACGGAATACTTTCCGCCTGTCATGTAAAGTGTGTCGCCCACCACCCACGCGGCCGCTCCGCCCCGCGGTGACCACGGAGCTCGGTGCTCAACCCATTCAACCGCATCCGTCGAAACCATCGACGATCTTCCAAAAGAGCCATCCCGATTCGCCCCGACAAGCCAAAGCTTGTCATCGAATACTACGGGAGCACCTCCGACGATCATCGGCATCTTATCAACCGTTTTGGTCCAATCCTTTCCGTCCGCAGTTGACCAGATCTCGCGGGTCGACGCCGGATCAGCATTTGTATCCCCGTCAATCACTCCTCCCCCGATGATGTACATCCGATCGCGGAACACGAACGGCTGTCCGACGGTGCGCGGCGACCACGAGGCGTGCTCCGTAACGCGCGCCCATGTGACGCCGTCGGCCGAGTTCCAGACGTCGTTGAAATAAGTTTTTCCGTCGTAGCCGCCGAGAAGCCAGACCTTTCCGTTGAAAACTCCGACACCTCGGAATATTCTCCCGGGCAAGTTCGAACGAGCGCTGAGATTTTCCCATCGGCGAAAGTCTGATGTTTTTCGAATTCTCGGTTTGAACCCGATGGCTTCGTAATTTCCCGTATTATCGCCCAAGGCATAAATCGCGTCGTTGAAAAAAACGTAATCTGTCTGATACACATTGCGCCGGATCGAGGGCAACGGCGACCGCGTCCATACTCTTCCGTTGGTCGATGACCAGATGCCTTCGGCGTGCATTGCCCACATCTTGCCCTTAGCCACGTAGACCGGGAAGTTATAGGCCGCAGGAAACGCCGCGTGCTCGGTGAGCTGTGTCCAGATGTAACCTGACGACTGGGCCCTGTCCACCGACACGCCGGTGGACTGGCTGCTGCCGCTGCTACAGGCGAAGGCCGCAGCGAATAATACCAAGCCGGATGCCCATAGTTTCGTCATTATTTTTGGTCGTCGATCGTCGCGATCACTTTCAATTCGATCGCGATCGGCGTGGGAAGTTTGTTTACTTCGACCGTGGTCCGGCACGGCCGGTTGTCGGAAAAAAACTCGGCGTAGATCTTATTGTACGTCGCGAAATCATCCTTCATATTCGTTAGAAAGACGGTCACGTCAACGATCTGTTCCCAAGAGGATCCGGCATCTTCCACAATGTACCGGACGTTTTGAAACACCGAACGGCACTGCGTTTCGATGTCGTAAGCGACGATCTCGCCCGCGTCGTTTAATTCAACGCCGGGAATTAACTTTGCACCTCGTTCGCGAGGCCCGACGCCGGAAAGGAAAAGAAGGTTTCCGACCCGCCGGGCGTGCGGATACAGGCCAACTGGTTCGGGTGCTCGGGGTGAGTCAAATGAATTCGGCATAATGTAGAACCGACTTTCTAGTCTGTTCAGAAATTTGCAGACTGGAAAGTCTGTCGTACGGTAAATCTGTTTCTGCGATATTATCGAAATAATATCGGAAGGTGAGGGAATTATAAAATCTATGAGTAGTTCAGTTTTACGAATTTCAGCGTTGCTTACGCTTTTTCTGATGTTTTCCGCTTCGATCTTCGGGGCCGAGCAAAAAGCGGTCTTCGCCGGCGGTTGCTTCTGGGGCGTGGAAGCTGTCTTCGAGCATGTGAAAGGCGTGATCGCCGTTCGCTCAGGATACGCCGGCGGTACAAAGGACACCGCTAATTATGAAGATGTCAGCGGCGGCGTATCTAAACATGCTGAGTCCGTCGAAATAAGATTTGATCCTGCGAAAGTTACTTATGAACAACTTCTAAATATCTTCTTCGTTGTTGCTCACGATCCAACCCAGGTGAACCGTCAGGGTCCGGATGTTGGCCCGCAGTATCGCTCCGTCGTCTTCTACACCGGCGGCAAGCAAAAGGAATCGGCGAACGCGTTCATTCTCGCACTGAACGGTTCAAAAGCGCTCGATAAGCCGGTCGCGACCGCTGTCGTACCACTTGTCCAGTTTTTCGAAGCCGAAGAACATCATCAGGACTATTTAAAGCGTAACCCCGACGATCCTTACATTCTTTACAACGACATCCCGAAGCTTGAAGCACTCAGGCAGAAATTTCCTACGCTTTATCGACCTTAGTCTTCGGCTCTCCGAGTATTTCACCTTTTTCGGCGCTTTCTGTGTACTCCGTGGTTGAAAGCCGGAACCACCGAATATACGGACATACGGAGAGTACGGAAAGACACGGGAGGGAGAATGGAGTTCGCCTGGCCGCCGTTGAGACTTTCGAGCTTGCTTCTTCGCGTTACTCTTTGACGGCGATGTGTCCGCTCATCGCCTGGGAGAATATCGCGAATGAAATTAGAAAGTGTCCTCGCAAAGTTGCTGAC
>JANMUW010000522.1:0-4643 GCA_031392105.1 Acidobacteriota bacterium
ATCGCTCCGGTTTGAGAGTTCGAGATCGACCGCAGCGGCGCGACGGCGACGTTCAGGATCAACGAATTTCCCCGACCGTCGTACGTGTGAAGCTTGTAGGCGTTCCTGATCTCGGTGAGATGCCATTTCGACTTACCGAGAATATTGCTTAGATTCAACGCAAAGCTCTCGTCGAAAACCTGTTCGACAAGTTTTCCGACCGACTCTTCCCGGCTGAGTCCCATCAGCTCTTCAAACGTCGTATTGCATCTTGTGATTCGGCCGTCTTCATCGACAGCGAGCAATCCAACGTTGACCGATTCGACGATCGACTCATTAAATTCTTTCAGCAGGGCGAGCTCGTCGGCATGCTGCTGCTGCTCCTGATAGAGGCGGCTGTTCTCGATCGCGACAGCGATGTACCCGGATACTGTTTGGAGGATCTCGAGATCTTCTGACGAAAGAAGCGAGCCGTCGCTTGCACGCCCGAGCCCAATGACCGCGATCATCTTGCTGCGCACGACGCAAGGCACAAAGTAATGGAGCTCCTGACGGGCGGGGATCTTACTCGAGTGACCGTTTCCGTTCGCGGCCGGTACTTCGTACTCCAGAAGCTCGATCTCGTCCGCACGAACGATTCCTTTCTCGGCGGACTTCGCACGGATCATCTGCCGGAAATCCGGCGGGATCCGAAACTCTTCGCTCAGGCCGGATGACTTGGCGAGCATATAATTGCCACCGGCTCCCTCGATAAAAACCGCGACCTTCTCGACGCCGAGGACCTGCTTTAGCCGGTCACTCAAGCCTTCAAGCAGCGGCTCAAGCGCCGTAGTGGCAGAAAGCGTCCGGCCGAAATCCAATAAGCCGCGTCGAAGGTCGTATCGCTCACCGTAGAAGAACCGGTCAGCCCGCTCCTGCAAGAAATTCTTTAGCGGCTCGCTCAGCATCACGATCGCGGCCATCGCGAGCACCGCGATGAGCGCACGCAGCGTGATCTCGGTCGTCGAAAGATTGTTGCCGACCGCTAAGAAAACAAGTCCAAGCGCGACGGCTCCGATCATCATCGCAATCGCGACTGTCGTCATCGCGTAGACGAGTGCACGCCGTACGACTACATCGACATCCATCAATCGATAGCGAACGACCGAATGGCCAAAGCTCAGCGGGATCAGCGCCAGCGGCAAAGTTGTAAGTGCACTTGAGATCGTATCCTCAGGTAGGAACACAAAACGGCGAACGATCTGGAAAAGGAGGATCGGAACGATAGAGAAGATCGTGCCCCACATCGCCCATTTCAGACGCTGTCGAACAAGAGCTTGTTTACTCGTGAGAAATCGCCAGAGCAGGACGCTCGCGCCGGCCGAAATACCGGCGACAAAATGGATCAACAGGGCTTGGTTGAGAAGCGGGAAAAGCTTCGTCGAAGCTGCAAATGTCCGGAGCGTGGATGCGATCGCTTCGATCGGCACCAGAGGCCCAAGCGAGAAGACAAGAACTATCAGTGTCAGGATCGCCGCGGGAATATACAGGGCAAGTGTTTTCCAACGCTGGTTGTCAAAGACGTCGCTGTGAACGGGATACCGCAGGCAGAAATGGAGAAACAGCGGTGCGAAGAACGCGAAGGCAATGTCGTCCAGCAGATTAACCGCGAGATCCAGATCCTGTCCGAAATTTAACGAGCGGTAGACGTGAAACACGAATGCCGCGAGACAGATCATCGCAAAGTGAAGCACGAACGGTGATCGGCTTCCTTGTTTGAAAAGTACGAATATACCGACACCGAGCCATATCAGACCGACAACCGTCAGGAAAATTATCGCTGGGGTCCAGCGAGGGAGCGTATCGATGTTCTTGAGATCTGCGTAGTAGAAGTTATCGGCGAAGGAATAGGAGGTCTTCTGGTAGTAATAGGTGAGGGTTCCGCCGACACCGGCTGCATCCAGATACATCGGAATATCGGCAACTGAAACGACTTCGTCAAACGTGTTGCCATCGAGGCTCGCGGTCAGGAGCCGATCGCCCTGTGAGATCCCCGCACGCGAGGCAGCAAGGCCTGGCGTGACCTTCTCAGCGTAGATGCCGCCGTTTTTCTGAACCCAAAGGACGCCGTCGGTCGGAGGTAGATCGTGATAAGCCCGTTGGGACAGATTGAGAGCTCCGCCGGCGACCAGTAAGACCGCCACAACGAGCCATATCAAACTCCAACTTGTCAGAACCTTAACTTTCACAATTCAAAGCAAACTTATCCGAACTTTCTGCGAGGCAATAGGCGTTCCATCTGCCCGTAAATACTAAGTCTTTAGCGAACTCTGATTTATCAACAACAAACTGCCGGTAGTAAGCCGGACATCGCGATCCCGCTTTCCGCTTATTCATTTTTTTGCTCGACAATCCGAGAATATGGACACACAAAAACCGCAGTTTTCGCCAGATAAACACAGGAAACTTGATCTCCAGCGCCAATCCGCGTTTATCTGCGGTCCCCGATACTCAAACTAGAATCGAACCAGAATGCTGCCGCGCAGTGCCCTGCGATGCGAATTAAGCCTGAGACTTCCTTCGTCACCGGCAACGCCGGTCTGAAAGTCGAAAAGGTTTCTTGCGTCCACTATCGCCTCGGCGTGAAACGGGAGCCCGAGATTAGGAAGGCTTTGCGTCACCATGACACTTAGGCTTGGGTCATAGATCGCAAGCCGGCCCTGGAAAGGATCGATCGCAAAGACCGTCGCCTGCGGAGACAGACGGAACACCGTTTTCACACTCGTTCCGGTTTTTAGATCGGCCTCGAATTGGCCGAAGAACGATTGGAAGAGATCGTTCTCGAACAGGTCAGCCGGATTCGACAAGGCTTCTTCAGAGAGCTTCTGCCCACTGCCGAAACTGTAGCCCGCAGCCGTGCTGAATCGTCCGCTGAGGCGTCGTGAATAAACTACGCTGAAGCCTCTTGCATTGCCCTGCTGGTTTCCGACAAATTCGTCAAACGCGTTGCCGGCGGACGAGCTGAAAGGCAAGCTGGTCAGGCCTACTCCACGTCCGAGCGTCGTGTCGAAAAAGGCGTTTGCTTCGATGCTCGAGCTATTATCGAGCACACGTTCGATCCCGAACTCGAGCCGGTTGCTCTTATTCAAACGCGGCTTGCCGGATTCGATCACGAAATCTTCGATCGAGGCCGGATCGCGAAATATCACTTGAGAATCTTCGAGCTCGAGAGCCTTCGCCCAAGTTCGCTCCTCTGTATGTGTCGTATAGGCCGATCGGAATCGCGTCTTGGCATCCAGATCGAATTGAAGACCGAGCCGCGGGCTGAGTGAATAGTCGTTGCCCGCTCCGATGAACCTCGCGTAGTCGACGCCAAATACGACGATCACGCCTTCGCGGACCTTCCATTCGTCCAGAGCCTGAACCGACAACTGACCGACGCCCTTTTCTTCGCCGTCGCTAACAAACGAGCCAAGCGACCCGACAGATGTTCTTAATCTAATCTGGTGATCAGCGACGGGTCGAAACTTCGCCTGAACCTCGAAACGCTGCGGAGCATTTTTTCCGATCCCCGTTTGCCCGGCGAGAACTACCTCAGCATCATCGGACACAGGAAGCAATGTTGCGAAATTGACTCCCGCATAGCTGCCGTGCTCGGAACCGGCAAAATAGGTTTCGGCTATCGATTGTGAGCCGCGCTTCGTTTTGTCGTCGCTCTCAACCTCGACGCTTTCCTCGATCGTCACCCTGTCGGTCGATGTCGCGGCCGGGGTATCACCCTCGGTGTTCTGATATATCGAACGGCTTGTTTGAGCGGACCGGATAACCCATTTCGGATTATTTCGATCAAGGCGTTTCTCGGGAAGCGTGTTGCCGCTGCCGGCACGTTCGAGCTTGAATCCGTAGACAAGGGGAGCCGCGCTGTTTATTTCAACGTCAGCCAGCGTGACCGGATTGTAACCTTGAGCAACCGCGAAAATTGTGTAGGTCCCGGGAAGGATCTTGGCTATAAAGCTCCCGTCGGCGGCCGAGCGCACTTGTTTAAGTATTTTCGATGCCTTGAAGATCGCGACGGTCGCGTCTGCTATCGGAGTGCCGCCGTCATCGCGGACGATTCCCTTGATCGTCCCAAAGTTTGTTGACGCAAGGCCGGTAGTCGCACCGGCGGCGGGTGATGTCTTAGCATAGCCCGCTGAGACTCCCGCCAAAAAGATGACGAAAAGACCAAAGATTTTGCTTGAACGCCTAAATCCCATTAAGTGCAAAATGTTCCCGGCCTAAATCAAACCGGAAAGGGCTCGTTCGAATTGTTCGACAAACGATTTGGAACAAAATTTGGTGATGTTCCGAGCGACCCCTGTATTTTCCGAGCAATAAGTAAATGTGTCAAGCCCAAAGACAAGTGCCGTTGGCGTGTATGATGCGGCGAACCTTGACAAAGTTTGCACCGCCGCTAGAATAAAAACCTGGCTTTTCGGCGAGTAAATTCGGAGACGTGGCTGAGTGGCTGAAAGCGGCGGTTTGCTAAACCGTTGTACTCCAAAAGGGTACCACAGGTTCGAATCCTGTCGTCTCCGCCATTCAACTTGAGAATGATGGCTGTCAAACACCGGTTTGGCAGCCTTTCGTTTTTGGCCTGATGCCGTGCGAGTCGGGTGAGTCTATCGAGTCTATCGAGTCTGGTG
>JANMUW010000029.1:0-2864 GCA_031392105.1 Acidobacteriota bacterium
CGTCGGGAGGCAATAGCCGCAGCCCCATCGATCGAAGCTCGCTTGAATACTTGTAGACTTTGGCACTGTCGTCAGCTTCGTGTGAGAGCACAGCAGCATAAAAGTGGGCCGGATAATGTGCTTTTAAATATGCCGTTTGAAACGCGAGATACGCATAGGCGATCGAGTGGCTTCGGTTAAAGCCGTAATCGGCGAACTGAGCCATCAGCTTGAAGATAGATTCAGCTTTTTGCTTCGCGATCCCATTTGCAACTGAACCTGAAACAAATTTCTCTTCGTGGACCGCCATCTCTTCGCGCTTTTTCTTACCCATCGCTCGGCGCATCATGTCGGCTTCTCCCAAGCTAAACCCCGCAAGTTTTTGGGCGAGCTGCATGATCTGCTCCTGATAGACAAGAACGCCGTAAGTATTGGCGAGTATCTCCTTCATTTCAGGAACAAGATAGCGAACCTGTTTTTCGCCGCGATGGCGGGCGATGTAGTCGTCGATCATTCCACCATCGATCGGACCGGGCCGATACAGCGCATTCAAAGCCGAAAGATCTTCGAGTTCTTTTGGCTTGAGCCTACGGCAGATCTCCTGCATGCCGCTGGATTCGAATTGGAACACCGCATCTGTTCGACCGTCTCCGAACAACTGCATGGTCCTTTCATCGTTCAGCGAAATTTCGCTCCAGTCGATCTCAACTCCGGCCCTCGACTTCAGCGATGAGAGACAGTCGCTGATGACCGTCAGTGTCGTGAGCGCAAGAAAATCCATCTTCAGCATTCCGACCTTTTCGAGATCGTTCATTGAATACTGGCTGGTCAGTTCGTCCTTTGCCGACATTGCGACCGGAACGATCTCGTGCAGAGGTTTAGGAGAGATGACCACACCGGCCGCGTGTACCGAAGAGTGCCGGGCGCAACCTTCCAATTTCAGCGCAAGGTTTACGAGATCCTTTATTTTCGGGTCGGACGCGATAGCGGCTTTCAGTTCGGGCACCATCTCCATCGCTTGAGAGATGCTGACGTTCCGTCCCCGAATCGGCGGTGGGATAAGCTTGGCGATTTTTTCGACATCGCCGTACGGAACGTTCAGTGCCCGTCCGACGTCTTTTATCGCTGCACGCGACGCCATTGTCCCGAAGGTGATGATCTGGCAAACCGAATCACGTCCGTAGACCTGTGTCACGTGGTTGATGACATCGGCACGCCCGCGGATACAAAAATCGATATCGATATCCGGCATCGAAATTCTCTCGGGATTCAGAAATCGCTCAAACAGCAGGTCGTACTGAAGCGGATCAATGTCGGTGATGCCGAGGCAGTATGCAACGAGCGAACCCGCTGCGGAGCCGCGCCCCGGACCCACCGGAATATCATTCTCTTTTGCGTATTTAATAAAGTCCCAGGTAATGAGAAAGTAATCCTGAAAGCCCATCTTACGAATGACGCCGATCTCGCGTTTTAGCCGCGCGTCATAATCTTCAAGGTCATGACGCAGGCTGCCCTTTTCCTTCATCGGGAGCCAGACGCTCGCTTTCCTTTCCTCGAAGCCTTCAGCGAGGACCGATTCAAAATACTCGTCTCCATTTACTGCCGTCACCGGGATCGGGAAGACGGGGAGGGTAAAGTTGTCGCCGTCGGCAGCAATCTCAAGCTGACATTGTCCGGCGATCAAGAGTGTGTTGTTAAGTGCATCGGGAACTTCACTGCCAAAGATCTCCCACATCTCCTCGGCCGAACGAACGTAATAGCTCGAACTGGGCAACGTGTAGCGATCCTCGCTAAGAGTTCGACCGTCGCCAATACAGAGCAGAACCTCGTGAGCCCGAGCATCATCTTTATTCAGATAATGCGCGTCGTTCGCGGCGACAAGCGGAATCTCATTCTTGTGCGCAAGCCCGATGAGGGCTTTATTAAGTGAGCGGCTTTCTTCGGTACCGTTGTCCGCGATCTCGATATAGAAATCTTTACCAAAGATCGACCGATACTGATCAGCTACGTCTTGTACCCGCGCCAGATCGCCTTGACGAACAAAATGCGCGAGCGCGCCGTTCGCTCCTCCGGACAAAGCGATGAGGCCTCCGCTGTGTCCAGCGAGAATCTCATTATCGATGCGAGGCTTGTGATGAAGGCCTTCGGTAAACGCCTTAGACGAGAGATACACGAGGTTCTGATATCCCTCATGGTCCTTCGCCAGAAGGACCAGATTGTAGTAAGGCCTTTCGCCCGCTCGCACGGCCGAATCCCTGTCGAACCGGCTACCGGATGTTACGAAGGCATCGTATCCAATGATCGGACGAACCTTCGCCTCCTTCATTGCTTTGTAAAAGGAAACCGCACCGAACATGTTCCCATAATCGGTCAGGCCGCATGCCTGCATGCCCAATTCGCCAAGGCGGGTCGCGAGAGGCTTCAATTTGATTGTACTTTGTAAAAGACTATAATCGGAGTGCAGATGAAGGTGGACGAAGTCTCTCGATTTAAAGTTTAGTGGATCCATTTCTCGCTCGGCTATGAAGAAAGTCTATCTCGAAACCTTCGGCTGTCAAATGAATGTTTCCGATTCGGAAAGGGTCGCAACATCACTTGCCGCGAAAGGTTTTGAGGTCACATCGAATGAGAATTCCGCAGACATCATCCTCATAAATACTTGTTCGGTACGGGAGAAGGCAGAGCTAAAACTTTACTCCAGGGTCGGTAGGATTCGCAATACACGCATTGTAAAACCGATGATCGGCGTTATGGGATGCGTCGCTCAGCTTGAAGGAGAGATACTGTTCGATAAGATCGAAGGACTCGACTTCGTAGTGGGAACAAGGGCCGTGGGTCGCGTGGCCGATGCAATTGCGAAAGTCCTGGAGGGAAAAGTCGAGGTC